>NZ_POHV01000029.1:0-88633 GCF_002884345.1 Pseudomonas sp. GW456-12-10-14-LB2 | reverse complement strand
CCCAATCACCGCCACACCCGCCCCACTCTCCCGCCGTTTCTCCGTCGCGCCGATGATGGATTGGACTGACCGTCACTGCCGGTTCTTCCTACGCCTGCTGTCGAAAAACGCCCTGCTTTACACCGAGATGGTCACCACCGGCGCTCTGCTCAACGGCGATCACGAGCGTTTCCTTCGTCACAACGAAGCCGAGCATCCGCTGGCGTTGCAGTTAGGCGGTAGTGTTCCGCTGGACCTGGCCGCTTGCGCGCGTATGGCGCAGGAGCACGGTTACGACGAGGTGAATCTGAACGTTGGCTGCCCGAGTGATCGGGTGCAGAACAATATGATCGGGGCGTGCCTGATGGGGCATCCGCAGTTGGTGGCGGATTGTGTGAAGGCGATGCGGGATGCGGTGTCGATTCCGGTGACGGTGAAGCATCGGATCGGGATCAACGGGCGGGACAGTTATGAGGAGCTGTGCGATTTCGTCGGGACGGTGCGGGATGCCGGGTGCACCAGTTTTACGGTGCATGCGCGGATTGCGATTCTGGAGGGGTTGTCGCCGAAGGAGAACCGGGACATTCCGCCGTTGCGTTATGACGTGGCGGCGCGGTTGAAGGCGGACTTTCCGGAGCTGGAGTTCATTCTGAACGGCGGGATCAAGACGATGGAGGCCTGCCATGAGCATTTGCAGACCTTTGACGGGGTGATGCTGGGGCGCGAGGCGTATCACAATCCGTATCTGCTGGCCGAGGTGGATCAGCAGTTGTTCGGCAGCAGCGCGCCGGTGATCAGCCGGGCCGAGGCGCTGGCGCAGTTGCGGCCTTATATAGCCGAGCATTTGCTGGCCGGCGGCGCGATGCATCACATCACCCGGCATGTGCTGGGCCTGGGCACCGGTTTCCCGGGGGCGCGCAAGTTTCGTCAGTTGTTGTCGGTGGATATCCACAAGGCCAAGGATCCGCTGGCGTTGCTGGATCAGGCGGCGGAGTTGCTGGCGGGTCGTTGATCGATGCGTTGAATGTGCGGGCAACGAATGACTGTTGCCCGCTGATGTAATTCTTTTGATGTACTGACAGGATGTCTTTTGTTTATGCCCGCGTTGAATTTCTCTGGTTTCAAGCGTTGCACCCTCCTTGCCTTGTTTTGCGCCACGTCTAATGCCCAGGCCCACTGCGACGGGCTGTGTCTGGGTAACACCGATACGCCATGGGAGGTGACCAAGTTGTCTGGTTTCTCGCTTGCTTCCTTGCTGCTCACGCCTTTTACAGCCTCGCAAGAAACCACCGACAGCCATAAACGCGTTTACTCCGCCGAGGAGCTGGAAGACGCGCGGCTTTATCTAGCCAGCGACGGAATGCTGAAGGCTGCGTATTTCACTTCAGCCTTGCAGCGGTTTCGTCATGAATCGCCCGATACCGAGTTAAGCGACCTCGCCGTCGCTGCACTGATCAGCAGTCAGTGATCAGGCGGCTGCGGCAGCCGTCCAGTTCACCCAGCCAAATTGCCAGGTGGCAAGGATCAGCAAGCCGAAGGCGATGCGGTACCAGGCGAAGGTGGCGTAGCTGTGGTTTGCAATGAACTTCAGAAGGCCGCGCACGGCGATCATCGCGAAGATGAATGCTACGACAAAGCCCAAGGCGAAGACCGGCAGGTCGCTGCTCTGGAACAGTTCGCGGTACTTGTAGCCGGAATACACTGCGGCACCGACCATGGTCGGCATTGCCAGAAAGAACGAGAACTCCGTGGCGGCCTTGCGTGACAGGCCGAACAGCAAACCGCCGATGATGGTGGAACCGGAGCGCGACGTGCCTGGAATCATCGCCAGGCACTGTACGCAACCGATCTTCAGCGCGTCGGCCCACTTCATGTCGTCCACATGGTCGACGCTCACTACATGATCGCGCTGCTCGGCCCACAACATCACGATGCCGCCCACGACCAATGCAACCGCTACGGTGATCGGGTTGAACAGGTATTCATGAATCGTGTCGGCGAATAACACGCCGAGAATGACCGCCGGGAAAAAGGCGATCAGCAAATTGCGGGTAAAACGCTGGGCATTGCTTTGGGTCGGCAGGCCTTTGACGATCTCGAAGATCTTCGGGCGAAACTCCCAGACCACGGCCAGAATGGCGCCCAGTTGAATGATGATGTTGAACGCCATGGCGCGTTCGCCGCCGAACTCCAGCAAGTCGGCAACAATAATCTGGTGGCCCGTACTGGAAATGGGCAGGAACTCGGTCAGGCCTTCTACCGCCCCAAGAATCAGCACCTTGAACAAGGTCAGTAAATCCATTAATCCTCCGTCAGAACGCTCTTTGCGGGCGCCCTGTTAAATGCATTCAGGCATTGAGTATCTGAAGTAAAACAATTGGCAGATGTACACCCATTGCCCGACTCGGGGACGGAGAATATGTCTTATCAAAAGCCACACTCAAGGCATGTTAATAAACGTCCGTGTGTGAACTTGTCGACGTTATAGCCAAAACACAGGCCTGCCCATAAAATGTGACCCACCTCACATTGCTCTGATACGTATGCAGTTGAGTGATGGCCAAGGGACATAAAAACAGCTCGCGATAATCACAAAATAGTGGCACCATTCCATATTGCCACCATCTAACGACCTCAATTCCGTTAGTTCACAGCCCCGAAAAAATCAACTAAAAGCTTGAATCGCTTAATTATTGTTAGAAAACTCGGGAGCCACGTCTAAAATTCGTCCAAATGTTACCAATTGTCAGTCACAGATGAGAACCGGTGCTTTAACATCCCGATGTCAGCACCTTTTCGAGTCAATGCATGATGCTCACAGGTAACTTAGCGACTAGAAGCCCGCGCCGCACAAGCGACGAACCAGGTGTTCTCACCCTGGGTCGTACCCGTGGCGTGGCTGAACACTTTAGCGCGCTAATCGCAAAGCATGTGCAGAGCGGTGTGGCTGTTGAAGCCGACGCCTACATTAGTTCATATCAGCACAACGAATATCACGGGCTGTATCGGGCGATCTTCATTATCATCGACAGCCCTCAGGCACTCGAAGATAACCTTGCCCTGGTGGAAAACCTGCGCAACGACAACTTGAAGCCGATTATTTGTGCAGTGATCACAGGTCGTGGCGCCCACAACAAGATCAAGTATTTTCTGGCCGGTGCCGACTTCTGTATCAAACTCAATACCTTGTCCGATGAAAGCGGCGAGCTGCTGGGCGAGTTCTTCAACAGTGAAGAATGGCAGCGCGATATCAATCTGGTGCTGGACCCCACCCGCATCTGCCTCTCGGACACCAGCAAGAAACTGGATATCTCCTTTGCCGAAATGAAGATCCTGCAAGCCTTTGCGCAGACCGGCAATCACATTCTCAGCCACGATGAAATCGCCAGCATCATGGGGCTGAATACCCAATTCTACGACCCTCGGGCGCTGGAAAAATCCATCAGCCGCTTGCGTGGGAAAATCAAGGACGTGTACGGTACGAACGCCATACAGAGCATTCGCGGGTATGGCTATCGTCTGATGAGGGGTTTGATCTCAACCCCTTGATTCAGGGAAACACTCTTTTGCAGCATACGAGGGAACGTCTGATGCAACGCTTCAAACATCCGCTTTCTCATAGTTTTAACCGCGTCACATATCTAATAAAAAGCTGTCAATTGCATGAGCGCTGCAACACTTAAACATAACAATAAACCATTACTCTAACGCAGACCGAGTGGAACTTATCGAGGCCATCTTTGGGCCCAGACCCTGCCTGATCGATTAATTCCGAGGAAAACATTGCTCGCCTGCCATTATTTTTTCGCCAAATTTGGTGTGTACTTTAGGAGAGAGACATGGAAACCAGCACGACCCTCCCAAGAAAATACTTTGTTGTCGTGACTAACAGCTCAGCGTCGCAGCGCGAACTCGAGAGCATTCTCTCCAGTGAGCGTTTCAATTCGTTTGGCACGTCTCAGGCACAAATGTTTATTGAAGGTGTTGCTTCGCCCTCTTCCACTCCGATGCTGATGGAGTTCACTTACCCACGCGGCACAAGGAAGCATGTCGCACGCAGCATCGAACATGATACCCAGCGCATATTGGCCACCCTCGAATCGGAATGGCTGGCAGCACAATCGGCGCATTCATTCCACAATTCCACGGCCATGTCCGAAAACCCCACTGACACTTCCCGAACGATCGAATCCGACGCGCCCTGCACCGAAGCCTGGCATCTGGACAATGATCAGGGTGCATTGACCAAAGAAGGCGTCGAGATCAGTCTCACCGGGCTCGAAACCGCACTGGTCCGCAAGATGCTGCACCATGAAGATCGTGTTGTCAGTCGCGACGATCTGATCCTCAGCATCGGTCGCGAGCCGGAACAATATCGGGGGCTGGAAATGTGCCTGAGCCGTCTTCAAGACAAATTCAAGAACGCCAGCAACGGTGAACGATTGTTTCGTGCCGTGCGCAATCGCGGTTATTGCCTGATCCAGGAAGTTGTTGCCTAAACAACATCCCCCCCCTACAAGACAAACAGATACAAGTGCGATTACAAAAATAAAAAAGCACTCTGTTTGGTTTCACCCCTCCCTGGTTATACCCGCCTCCTGACCCCACCTACGATAGCAAACACAATATTGATTATTCACCCCCTGCCTTTCGACCTTTTCTAACGTTTGAATATTGGAAATTCAAATAAGTTGGCACTGTGCCATCTTGTTAGAACTCGTCAGACAGCATCCCCGACAATAACTTAGTCTATTGACTGACGACAGTTCCGCATTCCGGCGTTGTTACCTCAGGACACTGGCTCAAACAACAATAACAAGTCTGCTTAACAACTCGGTTTTCTACTGTCGAAACCTGAATGGACGTCTTTTGGGGATATCGTATGGATCTTTCTCTTCGTATCAATCGAAACACCGGCCTCAAGGGACTGACCTTTTGGGGCCAATGGGCGCTGGCACAGAGTTTCATTGTTTCCCTGTTGTTCATACTGGCCGAACAGCACACGGGCACCGTCGAGTTCTACTATCGGATGTGCACGATCCTGGCGGTACTGGCCTCGGTGCCGGCTTATACCTTCAGCGGCGCGTATCGAAAGCGAGACAATTACCTGACCGGGCTGGGTCGACTGTTCATGGGCTGGTTCATGACCATGGCCGGGCTGGCGTTCATCGCCTTCATCTGCAAGGCCGATGCGCTGTTCTCTCGCCAGGTCATCCTTGAGTGGGCGGTATACGGTTTCCTCGGTCAGGCGCTGCTGTACGCACCGCTGCATGCGTTCTCGAAGTTCTACCAGCGGTCGCGCAAAAGCGAACACAAGACCCTGATCGTCGGCACCGGCGAACTGGCGTTGGGCCTGGCGAAGAAGCTGAGCCAGCACGAAAACCTGCCGCTGGTTGGTCTGGTCAGCAACGGCGATACCCCGTCGCTGGAAGCGGACGCCCCGCGCGTTGTCGGCGCTCAGGACGAACTGCTCGAACTGATCCAGACCCACGACATCCGCCGCTTGTACATCACCCTGCCGCTGTCGGAAGCCGCCAAGATCGAGGCGATGTATGTGGACTTGCTGGATGCCAACGTTGACGTGGTCTGGGTGCCGGATCTGAACAGCCTGACGCTGCTCAATCACTCGGTGAAAGTCGTGGACGGCCTGCCGGCGATCTACCTCAACGAAAGCCCGCTGACCAGCCGCCCGACCGCTGCGCTGAGCAAGAGTCTGGTGGAGAAAGCCGTCGCCCTGCTGGCCATCATCCTGTTAAGCCCGGTGCTGCTGGCCGTGGCCCTGGCGGTGAAGCTCAACTCGCCGGGCCCGGTGTTCTTCAAGCAAGATCGCCACGGCTGGAACGGCAAGGTGATCAAGGTCTGGAAATTCCGCTCGATGCGCGTTCACGATGACCGTGACGTCAAGCAGGCCAGCCGCAACGATTCGCGCATTACCGCGGTCGGTCGCTTTATCCGTCGCACTTCGCTGGATGAGCTGCCGCAACTGTTCAACGTGCTGCAAGGCCACATGGCACTGGTCGGCCCACGCCCGCACGCCGTGGCGCACAACAACTACTACTCGGGCAAGATCCTCGCCTACATGGCCCGTCACCGAATCAAACCGGGCATCACCGGCCTGGCACAGATCAGCGGTTGCCGGGGTGAGACGGACACCCTCGACAAAATGGAAAAGCGTGTCGAGATCGACCTGAAGTACATCAATAACTGGTCGCTGTGGCTGGATCTGAAAATTCTGGTGAAGACGCCGTTCACCCTGCTTTCGAAGGATATTTACTGAGACGCAGCGCCTTGAGAAGGCAACATCGCAAGGGGACGAAAGTCCCCTTTTTTGTGGGCGGGATTTGGGGTTGGCGGAGGGTTCTGCGGCCTAGGAGAGTCTGATGTTTTGATGTCGGCTGAGCGGACGCCTTCGCGGGCAAGCCCGCTCCCACAAGGATTAGGGGAATGCCGAAGATTGCGGCCTCACCCGATAACCTGTGGGAGCGGGCTTGGTCCGGGCGGCGATCCGACGATGGCGCCGGATCATCCAACACCAGACTTGAACCTGCCAACCACCCGCAACACACCGACTCCCCCAGCAATCACGGCTGCATCAAGATCCCCCTTCACCACAAACCAAAACGGGAGCCCACAGGCTCCCGCTTTAACTCCCCGCTCCCCCGAACCTACTCAGTAATCTTCCCGAAGTTGCGGTAGAACATGTCCCCTTCCCGACTATCCGTCATGGAGTGCAGCTGGAAGCTGCGATTGAGCCGCGCGCCACCGTCACGGGTCAGCGGTGCCCACACCAGGTTGGCGCGGCGCATGGTCGACATGCTCATCATTTCGTCGAACGGAATCGACAGGTACAACCCCTTGTCGAAACTACCCTCGCCATACTCGGCGCTGCCGGCGGTGGTGATGGTCGCCCAGGCGCCAAAGCGCACGCCGTTGAAGAACTCGCGGGAGATATCCACCGTGCCGCCAAAGTCGCCCGCCAGGTAACGCCCGACGCTGACTGCGGCCAGCGTGTCGAACGGCAGGTCGGTGTAGCCGGTGATGTGACCGGTCCAGACCGAGTAATCACGCAGGCCGAAACCCTGGTCGAACTCACGCTGACGCACATAGTTCAGGTCCGCACCGATCGACCAGCGCTTGCCGGTCGGGCGAAACAGCACCTCGCCCCCGACCCCGGCGAACATCGATTCCAGATAACCGCCGTAGACCATGCCGTACAGATCCTTGTCCAGTTGCTCGGCGTGGCTGACCTGGAACAGCGGCATGGTGGTGTCCGACGTGGTCAGGTACTGACGCAAGTCGGTGCGCACACGCGGCAGGCCGCTGGGGGCGTCGTAGGTGAATTTGTCGAAGTTGTTGATCAGGTTCTGACTCAGCAGACCGTTCCACCAGGTGTTGCGGTTGAAGCGGTACTCGGCATCCAGATCCGCCGTGAACTGATAGAGCAAACCATCGGGGCCGCCGACGTTCTGTTTGAAGCCCAGGCCGACGCCGTAATTGAAGTGCTGCGGCGCTTCGGTGTAGAGGGTTTTCTCGTTGCGCGGCATCGCCGGGTTGATCTCGGTGGTGCGGTGCAGCGACTCCAGCGGTTCTTCGTTGTTGATCACTTCGCGGAAGGTCTGTCGGGGCACGCTGGTTTCTTCCAGCGGCAGGTCGTAGCGCTTGTTGACCACGGTGAACCAGTCGATGTCGTCGTTGACGCTGTTGTCGAGAATCCGGCTCGCGCGGCCGACGGCTTTGGGCGAATGGAAATAACGCTGCTGCTCGCCGTACACGATCAGTTCGGAATCGCGCTGGGTGATGCGCTCGACCTTGTAGCCCGCGTTCTGCTGCAAACGGCGCGACACGTCGGCCCAATTGACCTCTTCCATGGACGCGGTCGGCGCCTTCGCCGGCAGCGGCTCGGCCGGCGGATCAAAGGTCTTGGCCGGGGCCTTGCGGCTGACGAAATTGGTGTGGAACGTGATGCCGAACATCGCCGTGTTGCCGCGCTCCCAGGCCGCACTCACATCGACGGAATCGGTCACCTTGAACACCGCGCCGAGGTTGATCGGCGAGTCCTGCTTGATGATGTTGTCCTTGGGCTCGTGCTTGTAGTTGTTGCCTTCGTATTCGAGTTTCAGGCTGAGGCGGTCCCAGGGCGTCTGGTAACTCACGCCGCCGAAAAACGACGGCTTGCCGCGAAAGTACGAGCCGGCGTTGACGTCACCGGTGCCCTCCAGGTCAGGGCGGGTGTTGAAGCGGTCACTGATCGAACCCAACGGGTTGTCGACATCGCCGCGATTACCGATGTAACCCCAGGCGATGCCGGCGCTGAAATCGAAATTGTCCCAGCGCTTGTTTGCGACGAAGAATTCACTGGCAAACAGACCGGTACCGCCGATGTCTCGAAAGCCCAGCGCCACTTCCGGCGCCCAGTGGCTTTCCTGCCACAGCCGGACCTTGGCGTCGACCGCCTTGTCCTTATAGCTCTGGCTGCCGCTCAGCGCTTCGGAACCGTAGGGACGGTTGGTGATGGCGGTGTAGCGAAACGAACCTTCCAGCCAGTCGAGCGGCTGCAACGAAACGCTGTATCGGCTGTACGGTTCGGTGCGGTTGGCGTTGACGCTCAACTCACCGGCGGGCGACATGCGCGCGGTCGGGGTCTGCAACAGACCGACGCCGCCGAAGTCATTCTGGGTAATCCGTGGCTCGGCATGCACCAGGCCACACGGCAATAACAGCACAGCTGCAAAACGCAAATTCAACGAACCACCTCAGCCAACTGCGTGGCAATCAATTCGGCCAACTGCTGATTCAGTTCAGGGACAGGCGGATCCAGATCATCGTTTTTCACCGGCACCAGAATCTTGCTGCCGGCCACGGGCATCTGCCCGCTCTCGCGGTTCCAGTGGGCGATGCCGACCCGCCGCGATTCGCCGTTGGGCTGGATCAGCCACAGGTAATCGGCATCGGCGTCCGCCGTCAGCAACGTGCAGCCCTGCAGGTATTCACGGGCCTCCTGCAACGGCTGATAAGGCAGGCGGCACGGCTCGGCGACGGCGCCCAGCACTTCGACTTCGTCGACCCGTTTCGGGTAGATCAGTTGATCGCCATCGTCGAGACGGATGTTGCGGGCGAAGCCAACTTCCACCGCCACCGGATCGAGATCGGCGATCTGCCGCCCGGTCACCGGCATCTGCCGGACCTGCTCGGCCAGGCGCTGGGCCAGCGCCGCACGACTCGGCTTGTCGAACAGCATCGCCATGCGTTGCAGCACATCCAGATCGAACAGCACGCCGACCTTCAGCCGCGCCTGTTCCTCCAGCAGCGACTGACGCAACAGAACGCCCGCCAGCCAGTAGCCTTCGGCATTCGGTACGGCCTCGCCGATCACGTCGCGCAAACGCCCGCCCGCCGGCAATTCGATCGGGCCCGGGTTGGCGACATCACCGCTGACGATGACCGCTGCTTCGCTGCCCCCAGCGAGCAACATCAAACACGCCGACAGCGCTCTGAGCCGCTTCACGGGAGATGCCTGCGGTCAGGGGTCAGCTGCACGATCCTGACCCGCAACTGCGAGGTCAGTTGCTGTTCACTCTGCACAATGAAACCGTCCACCGGATCGACCCAGTAACGGTTGGTTGCGCGCAGGCCGATGGCCGGCGCGTCAATCTGCTCATCGACACGCAGCACGGAGTATTCCTTGTCGAGAATCTCGAGGGTTTCCAGGGATTTTCGGGCGAAGCGGCTGTTGACGATGATCCCGACTTCCTGACCCTTGTAGAGGTCGATCCAGCGGCGGCTGGTGTAGCCGTCGGTGATGCGATGCAGGCCCTGTTTGAACGGCGAGTCATCGGACAGACGCGTGCCGTCCAGATCGCCGTCCACGCCGAGGCCGACAGTGCGCATGGCCAGGCCGTCGCGCATCAGCAGCACCTGCTTGCCGGAGGCGACCCAGAACTGCAGGTCCTCGCGCTCGCGCACCAGCGCCAACACCCCGGAACCGGACGGTGTGGTCAGTTTGAGCTGGGGATACTTGACCCCGGCCACCTGCTCCGCCGACACATCGAGTTCATCCGGTCCGATGACGGCGGACTTGAGGTTGTTCAACGAAGCGCTCATCAGCGGATTGCAGCCACTCAACAAAACGGCCGCCATCAGGCACACGCCCACTTTCAACGTTTTCACAGTCGGCGGCCTTATTTGCTGTTGTTACTGTATTCGCTCCAGTTCTTCGCAGCGGAAGCCCCCGTCCCGACAATCGATGCCGACGGCACCAACTGGCTGATCAGGCGATTCCAGCGCGTCACGTTGGCAGGCCCGACATAGACCACGTCCTGAGGCCGCACTTCGAAGTGCGAGGCGAGCGCCATGGCGGTCGGCGATTCGGCTTCCAGCTGATAGATTTTCGCCGGCTCGACGTCGAGGTTTTCCACCCCGCGAATCACATACACGGCGTTGCCGTTGGAGGTGGTCTGGCTCAAGCCGCCAACCGAGCCGAGCACGTCGGACAGGTTCATGGTGGCGGTCTTGAAGCTCAGCGCACGGGGCTGGTTGACCTCGCCCATCACGTAGATGCGCTTGTTGTCGTTGTACGGCAGATACAGCTGATCGCCTCCCTTGAGGTAGACGTTCTGCAATTCGGAATCCTGCTGATTGAGCGCATCGAGATTGAGCGGATAGACCCGCCCGTTGCGCGTCAGCATCAGCCCGGACAAGTCGGCATTGTTGGTATCGACACCGGCCGAGCCGAGGGCCTCGACCACGCTCAGCGGGTTGGTCGATATCGCCTGGGGGCCGGCCTTGGTGACGGCGCCCGAGATCACGACTTTCTGGCTGGCGAAACGCAGCACCGCGACATCCACTTGCGGCTCGGCAATGAACGCCGAGAGACGTTGCTCGATGTCCGAACGCAGTTGCTGGATGGTTTTGCCGGCGGCCTGGACTTCCTTGATGTACGGGTAATACAAGGTGCCGTCGGAACGCACCAGACGACCGTTGGCGTCGATCTGCTGCTGCGCACCCGAAGGGGCTGTCAGCTCGGGGTGATCCCAGACCGTGATGTACAGCACATCGTTGCTGCCAATGCGGTATTCGGCCGGGGTCGCCAACAACTCCGCCGGCACCGACTCACGCTTGTACGTGGCGCGGTTCATGGCGATGAGCTTGGGGGTGATCGGAATGAGCTCGACCCGGCTGCTTTCGCTGGCGCCCTGGCGCGTGATGCTACTGGTGCTCAGGTACTGGCCGGGGGAGAACATGCAACCTTGCAAAGCGATACTTGCCAACAATAAAAGAGAAAAACGACGGGTCATAATGGCACTACGCTATTCAAGGGCGAATCCAAAAACAAAGTCACCCGACTTTCGTCGGGCGACCCTGTACTGCACCAACAGATACTTCAGTTAGTTGTGCGTGCCGGTTGTACCCGTGGTACCGGTGGTACCCGTTGTACCGCCGTTGGCACTTCCACCACTGTTGGACGCCGCGACAGCACTGGCGACCATGGCAGTACTGGCAGCAGGCGCTGTAGAAGCCGCAACACTGCCAGATACATTGGTCACTGCTGTAAGCGGCGCTTCAGCTGCGGAGGCCCAGTTGCTCAACATCGTCAACAGGGCGATCGCCATCACTTTCTTCATATCAACTCCTTTCTAACATTGCACCTGAACATCGGGTGTTGGTTAGAGGTGGTAGAGTTCAAGTCGCAAAAAGCGCGAACAAGATCCGTTGTTCTTTCACAGTCTTACGCAACTGATAAAAGTCGAACGGCAGGTTTATATCTACGGACTTGCAAAAGGCATTGCCAGTCTAATTTCCCGACGATATCTAACAACCTGACTGAAACTAACATTGCACTAAAACGCCATCATCCCTGATAACCCCGGGGATGATTCGATTGCCAGCGCCAGGTGTCGGTGACCATGTCCTGCAAGTTGCGTGTGGCTTTCCAGCCGAGTTCCTTGGCAGCCTTGGAGGCGTCGGCCCAGCTCTCGGCAATATCCCCGGAACGCCGTGGCATCACCCGGTAAGGTACCGGCTGCCCACAGGCCTGTTCGAAAGCCCGCAGCACCTGCAACACGCTGTAGCCGTCGCCGGTGCCGAGGTTCCAGGTATGAATGCCGGTACGGTCGGCGATGGTTTGCAGGGCTTTCAGGTGCCCGTCCGCCAGATCCACTACATGGATGTAATCACGCACGCCGGTACCGTCGACCGTCGGGTAATCATCGCCGAAGATCGACAACTCCTTGAGGCTGCCGACCGCCACCTGGCTGATGTAAGGCACCAGATTGTTGGGGATGCCGTTGGGGTCTTCGCCCATCTGCCCGCTGTGATGCGCGCCGATCGGGTTGAAGTAGCGCAGCAGCGCAATGCTCCAGCGCGGTTCGGACTGGCACAGGTCGCGCAGCACGTTCTCGACGATCAGCTTGGACTGGCCGTAGGGATTGGTCGGAGTGCCGGTCGGGAAATCCTCGCGGATCGGCATCTGCGCCGGCTCGCCGTAGACCGTGGCGGACGAGCTGAACACCAGCCGGAACACCCCCGCCGCTGCCATTGCCTGGCACAGCGTGATGCTGCCGCTGACGTTGGTTTCGTAGTATTCGAGCGGCTTGCGCACGCTCTCGCCCACGGCCTTGAGCCCGGCGAAATGCAGCACGGCATCGATGGCGTGCTGCTGGAAAATCCGGTCCAGCAGGGCCCGGTCACAGACATCTCCGCGAATCATCAGCGCACTTTTGCCGCAAATGGCTTCCACCGCGTGCAAGGCGGCGTCGCTGCTGTTGCAAAGATTATCCAGAACTACAACTTCATAACCTGCTTCAAGTAGTGCAAGTGTGGTGTGCGAGCCGATATAGCCGGCGCCACCCGTTACCAGAATCTTCATAGCGCGGTCCATAAGTGGGAAAAGTGCCAACTCGCGTGTCAAGCGCTGTTTGTTTAATGTGTGTCTTGATTCACACAAACAACGCGACAACAACCAGAAACAAAAACAGTTCAATCACTGGCTATAAATATTTTTACAAGCCAAACTGTATTGCCTGGTACTTATTAGCACTCCCGCGCATTCATCACTATCAACGGATGCCGACTAAAAATAACCAATAAGTGTCAAACCGACATCTCATAACATTGTCGTGTTTTACACTCATTGCTATTTGCCACTCATCTCCCGAGTCAGGTATTAAAGTACAGCTTCAATAACTTGCAACCTTTCGTTATTGCAATAAACGATGGCAGTGCGCCATGAATGACCAGGAAACTTTTATGATCCGTAAATGTTTGTTCCCCGCTGCCGGTTATGGCACGCGTTTCTTGCCGGCCACCAAAGCCATGCCCAAGGAAATGCTGCCGATCGTCAACAAGCCGTTGATCGAATACGCCGTTGAAGAAGCACGGGACGCCGGCCTGCAACACATGGCCATCGTCACCGGACGGGGCAAGCGCGCACTGGAAGACCACTTCGACATCAGCTACGAACTCGAACACCAGATTCGTGGCACCGAGAAAGAGAAGTTCCTGGCCGGCACTCGCGAGCTGATCGACACCTGCACGTTCTCCTACACCCGTCAGGTGGAAATGAAAGGCCTGGGCCACGCGATTCTCAGCGGCCGCCCGTTGATCGGCGACGAGCCCTTCGCCGTGGTGCTGGCGGACGACCTGTGCCTGAACCTCGAAGGCGACGGCGTACTGACGCAGATGATCGAGCTATACAAGAAATTCCGCTGCTCGATCGTGGCCATCCAGGAAGTGCCGCGCGACCAGACCCACAAGTACGGCGTGATCGCCGGCGAGGCGATTTCCGAGGGCATCTACCGGGTCAACCACATGGTGGAAAAACCGGCCCCGCAAGACGCACCGTCGAACCTGGCGATTATCGGCCGCTACATCCTCACGCCGGACATCTTCGACCTGATTGCCGACACCGAGCCGGGCAAGGGCGGCGAAATCCAGATCACCGACGCCCTGATGAAACAGGCGCAGAACGGTTGCGTGCTGGCCTACAAATTCAAGGGCCTGCGCTTCGACTGCGGCGACGCCGAGGGTTACCTGCAGGCGACCAACTTCTGCTACGAAAACGTTTACCTGAAGGGCCGCTGAGCGGCCCCACTGATCCATCGCAGCACGCACAGCCAACGAGGCAACCATGAACATTGCACAACATTCCGCAGAGATTGAACGTGAGGTGGACAACCTCGGGGTGATGAGCTGGTTATCCCGCCATCAGCCATTGCCCAGCGCCAACGGCCCGTGGCTGGGCACCCTGCTGCTGGTCGATCGCCTCGGCGTGTTTCCCTCGTCCGGAGACATACGCCGAGCGATGCGCGATCCCTATCCCCTGCTCGCCCACCTGAAACGAATCTACGGCGAACAGGCGCTGGAGGTCGATGACCGCGACGGCCTGAAAGTGATTTTCAGCGACTGGCGTTTTCGCGTGCGGATCTGCTGCAACGACCCGGCGATCATCGTCAACGTGGAAACCCGTTGCGTGACGCAGTTGATGCCGCAGAAAACCGCAGAGCTGCTGAGCCATCTGGATCTGTTCGACAACTGACGGCTACTTCGAAGTCTCGCCACAGTTGTCCTGTGGCGAGACTTTTTGCTGTCCGCCCACGAACCAGCGATAGAAGTAATCGGCAATCACCCGCCCACCCGTGGCCGGCAGCGGATGAATCTTGTCCGGCCCGATCATGGCCGCTGCGTAGCGTTTGACGTCCGTACCGAACGCGCATTGCAGATTGGCGTAACCCAGACGCTGCTCACGGGCCCAGGGCTCGATGACCTGCGCATAAGCCGACATCGGATAGGCGCTGGAGCGGGTGGTGTCCTGACGCAGGATCAGGTTGATGCTCGCTGCCGGTTGTATCTCGCGGAGCATGCCGACCAGCCCCTGAACGTTATGCAGATACTGCTCGGGCTTCACGCCAAAACCCTGATCGTTGCCACCGAGCATGATCAGGTAAATGTCTGCGGGTATCTTCGACACCACGGCTTTCCACTGCGCCTGCCAGCGAGCATCGTCGTGATAGAAATCAGCAGATGCCGCACCCGACGCGGCCAGTTTCGATACCCGAACCCCGTTCTGATCGTTACTCAGCCACAGGCCGAACAGGGTCGGTGCGCCCTTCACTACTTCCAGTCTGAACGCCCAATCGGTCGCTGCCGACGTGCCGGATAGCCGGACTTCCTGAACACCCTCGCCTGCGAGTTTCAACGGCTGCCAGTCGGCGGAGGGTGACCAGCGATAACGCAATTCACTGGACTCACCGTTGCCGAGGTAGAGCAGTTTCGCCTGAGTGACGGCGGTGTTGATGGCAGGCGTCGGGCTGGCGTTGACTTGCAGCCAGGCGCCGGGGCGCCCAGTCACCGTGCGGCTGTCAGGACTGGCCTGGCCGAGGCCGGAGACCTGCCAGTCGCCGCCGAAGTATTTCTCGCTAGTGCGGGTGTATTTGAAATGCGTGCCGCCCAACGCTGCGCCGTGGTTGAACCCGACATACCCCGGCCCGGAAAACCCGACCTCTCCGGCCACGCGCTGCACCAGTTTGTTCAGGTAGAAGTCCTGCCCCGCGCTGTAGCTGTCGCCGATCACCGAGATCGACAAGACCTTGCCGGCCTTGCCTTCACGCCACTGGCCAAACCGCTCGCGAGCGTCGCCGACTTGCACCACCGACGCCGCCACCGGCGGCACATCATCAACAGCCAGCATGAATCGCTTCCTTCATCGGATCTGCACCACCGGCGCGATGGTCGCCGCAGGTTTCTTCTTGGTCGCGGCACGTTCGCCGAGGAACAGCACGGAGGTGAAGTTGAACCGACTGAAAATCATCGACAACACCACCGGCCCGAGCAAGCCACACGTCACGCCGCAGAACACCAGCACGCTTTCGTCTTTCACGCCCAAGCGGCCGAGGATCGAGCGCGACGCGGCGGCGAACAGCACATGAAACAGGAAAATCGCATAGGAGTAACCGCCGAGCCAGGTCAGCGCCTTCGAACGCATGTCACTCGACAGCAACGCGATGCACGACACGCAGCCCACGGTCAGGCCGATCAGGCTGCGGCGGTCGACAATCAGCTCACGGTCCACCGACGCCACGTACAGCAGCGTCAGCGAGATCAGCACAAACACCAGCGGGCCGATCACCTTGAACGTCTGCTTCAGCTCGCTGACTTTCTCCTGGCCGATCATGCCCGCCACGAAGAACGGCAGCAGATAAATCGCCCCGTTGATACCGAATGCGTCCAGCGGAAACGGCGGCAACAGGAACACCGCCGCCGCGAACGCGAACAGCAAATACAGACGCGTCGGTGTACGCAACAAACCGCGCCATTCCAGCAGGCCGACGAACATGAAAATGATGAACACCGCCTGCAGAAACCAGAAGTGGTTGATCGGCACGTAGAACGACAACAGCGCGTCCATCACGCTGACGTCCTTGTTCACGCCCGGCCCGACCGCCTGCAACACCGAGAACGGTACACCCACGCAAAACAGCGGCACGATCAGCCGCCGCACCTTGCCGCTGAAGAACGCGGAAAAGTCATTGCCGCGAATCTTGTAGATGGAATAGATGTAGCCGGAGATGAAGGTGAACAGCGGCATGCGCACGTACACCATCGAATCGGCGATCACCCGGAACGGCGAGCCGATGTCGATTTTCAAACCACCGCCCAACGGCCCGATCACGTGATAAAGCACCAGCAACAGGCACGCCAGGCCACGCAGGGTTTCGATCTCCAGGGACTTTTTCTTGCTCGACATAAAGCACCCGCCTCAATTCAGAATTCTTGATTCAACCTTCACCGGTTTGTTCGCCCGCAACATCAACCCCAGGCCCACGAACAGCACCGGTACCACCATCGAAAAGTGCCGGGCGAACGAGCCGAAGTCCGGTTCGAACAAGCCTTGAACCAGCAGGAACGCCAGCGGAATCGCGATCAGTTCCTTGGGTTTGGTCTGGATCGGCGCGCCCTTGTAATCGGTCGAGGTGATGACTTTGAACAGCAGCAGCGCGGTCATGATCATCAACGCGACGAAGATCACCTGACCCGGCCCCGACAGCAGGATCAGCTCAACGGGGAACGACAAGCGGAAGAAAATGATCATCGAGTCCAGGGCCTGCGAGACGAAGTCGCTGCCGCTGAGCCACGACACGATCAGCGATTTGGACCCCTCCTCGCCCGCAGTGCGCAGTTCGTTGTTGCTGGCGCGAATCGACGACACCGGAAAGCCCAGCGCCAATTGGATCGCCATTGCAACCGCGAGATAGAACAGGAACAGCATCAGGAAGAAGGTGGTGCGCGAGACGTATTTCTTCATGACGCAGACGCCGACCCAGGACAGCGAAAACAAAATCCAGTAGGGCCGGATCAGCACGCCGTAGATCACCGCCGAGAGGAAAAATCCGCCGCGATATTTGCGTGTCAGCGAGCTGAACAGAATGCTCAACACCGCCACCGACACGATGATTTCCTTGGTCAGGTTTTCCAGGAAAAACGAACGCACGATGCCCCACAGGCACAGGGTTCCGAAGATGGTCAGCGGCATGCGCCGGAACACCACCACGGGAATCGCCGTGAGGAAAAAGTTGCAGAACATCCCGTAGGCCCAGGCGTTGGTCAGGTTGATCCCGGTGGGCCGCAGCAGGAACGCCGAACACTCGTAGGACGAGCGATCCGGCGAGAACGGGTTCCAGAAATTACAGTTGTCGGCCCGGGCATAGGACGACCACAGGGTCATCGCGTCCGGGCCCGGATCGCGCGGCACCAAGAGCGGCATCGCCACGGACAGAAACAGCCCGGTGAACAGGATCAGGAACGACAGCGACGAATCGAGACGGCGGCCGCGAAACTCGATGCACGGCAGTTTCAGGCCCATGACACGACAGCCTTTTTCGCGCGCGTGGCACGAGTCAGCAGCGCAATCACGGCGAGCTGCACGATGATCGCGAAGACGTTGCCCCAGGCCGCGCCGTAAATCGAGTAGTGCTTGATCAGCAGGTAACTGACCGGCACTGAAACCAGCAGACAAATGGCCGCGCTGGCCAGGGACACCCGACTGTTTTTCGAGGCGATCAACCCGCCCCAGACGATGTCGCCAATGGCGCGCAGGGCGAAGGAGAAAATCAGCACGCCGAGGATGCCGTTGTCCGGACGCGGAACGCTGGTGGCGACGTAATCGAGCACCACGTTGAAGAACAGATAAATCCCCACCGCGACTACCGCCGACACCGCCAGCGAACGTGCGACCCACTTGTTCACGAACAACTGCCGGACCGTGAACGGTTGCTGATCGGCCTGATAACGCTTGGCGAGCAGCGGAATGCCGACCACCGCCACCACCGCGTAGGACAGCGCTTGCAAGGTGTTGGCCGCCGACCACGCGTACACGTATTTACCGAGACTGGCGTAGGGCTCGAGATCAATGATCAGAAAGCGTTCGGCATACTGACTCAGGGCGATCAGGCCAGTGCCGAGGTAAAACGGCAACCCGGCTTTCCACACTGCGGCGGTGGCCAGCGTTCCCTCTTCCCGCCCACGATGAACATTCACCACGATCAGGTAACCGGCGACGATCACCAGCACGTTGGCGATGACCCACAGCCACAACACGCTGGCGATTGCGGACACCCAGCCGAGCGCCATCCCGCCCACGGCCAGCAACGCCCAAAGTCCGGTCTTGATGAAAAACAGCAGCGCACCCGCCGTGGCTTTCTGTGCGGAAAACACGAACGAGTTGATCTCGAACGACAGGTGTTCGGTGAGCAGCACCAGCGTCACGCAAGCGATCAGCGCGGTGGTTGCCTCCACCGACTGGAACAGTGAATAAATCACCACCGTCAGCACCGACAACGCCAGGCCCACGGCCAGGTACAGCAGCAGCACCTTGTCCACGACCCGTCGCGAACTGCCGCCCACGCTGATCAGCCGATTGATTTCGGAACTGAAACCGACGCTGTAGAACTTCGACGCGATCAACGACGCCGCGACCACCACGCCGTAAAAACCCAGCGCCTCGTAACCGAGGTAATGGGTAATGGCGAGCACCAGCAAGAACTTCGCGCCCAGTGCCCCGCCCCGCAGCAACAGCCGGAATATCATCGAATGACGCCCTTGATGATGTCGTCCATGGCCACGGTTTTCGCCTCGATCTCACGGCAGGTGTCGGTCAGGCGTTTGCCGAAATTCGACAGCGCGTCAGGCGCGTAAACCGTGTCGATGATGGTGTCGACATTGATGTCGCCGCCGTTGATGACCCAGTCTTCGACGCCCATGTCCTGATAGGCGCCGAAGCCTTTGCGCTCGTAGCTGATGTGATACGCCGGGACACCCGAGAGCAGCGATTCGATCGCGCCGTGCAGGCGTACGGAAATCACCAGGTCCGGTTGGTATTTGGCCAGCGTTGCCTTCAGCGGCAACAGGTCTTCGGTGATGCCCAGCTCGCGATAGAACGCGCCGTCATCATTACCGCGCACGGCGCTCTGTACGGCGCAGACCACTTTGCTTTTGTTCTTCAAACGCTGCAGCAGCACTTTCAGGTTGGCCACATAGGCGAGTTTCTTTTCCTTGCTCCACGCGGGCGGTTTGCGCAGCACTACGCACACCGTGGCCGGCGTCGAGGCGCAGCGGGTGAACTTGGGTTGCTGAAGGATCTTGCCGGCCAGCGCCTGCACCGCGAGGTCCGGTGCGCGGTAGACATTTTCACAGGCATCGAACAGCGCCGAGGAACGGTTATCGCGCACGAACACCGCGTCGGCGCTGGCGTAATGGCCGACGATCTTGTCGCTGTCGCCGTGGAACGGCCCGATGCTTTGCGGCAGGTACACCGACGGCACTTTGCTGAGGATCGCGGTTTCCAGCTGCTTGGCGTGGCCGAGTTTCAGCTTGATGTGCTCGAAGGCACTTTTCGAGCGCATGTAGCCGCCGCCGACACCGACGATCAGATCGGTTTTCTTCAACAGATCCGCCAACCCGGCGTAGGACTGATTGAGAAACACCGCCTGTTTGACTCGGCCCAAACCCTTGGCCGCCATCACCGGCGCGTCGAAACGCGGGTGCGGCAGGTACTTGAAAGAGTCCGGATCGGACGCCACGACGCTGATCGCGGTGTCTTCGCCAAAGTTGCGCTGCACCAGCGCAATGGCCAGATCGACCAGCAGACCATCGCCGGAATTGGAGGCACTGTAGCCATGCAAAATCGTTACGTTCATGAGCGGAGTTCTACTTAATAAGAGGGAGCGGAATACACGTCGTAGGTCTGGCGGATCATCAACGCGGCGCTGAAACGCTCGCGGACGATGCGCCGACCTTCGATGCCGAGAGCCGACAACGCAGGCTTCTGGATTTTCTTCAGGCGCTCGGCCAGCGCCTGGTGATCACCGGCGGGGAACACGTAACCGGACACACCATGGGTGACCAATTCGGGCAACGACGTGCAGTCGCTGGCAATCACCGGCAGGCCCAGAGCCATGCCTTCCAGCGGCACCATGGCAAAGCCTTCCCAGCGGCTCGGCACGATCAGCGCATCGGCTTTCTGATACAGCGCGTGCACTTCGGTTGGCGTCACCCAGGGCAGGTATTCCACCCCGTCCAGCGGCGGACATTCGACGACGTCCTCGTTCACCGCACTGCCCACCACCGTCAGTTTCAGGTCGCTGCGTTTTGCTTCGCTGTAGGCCTTGAGCAATACGTCGAAGCCTTTCTGGTAGTCGAGGCGACCGACGAACAGCAGATGAATCGGTGCCGGATCGTTGGCCTTGCGTTCTTCATGCTTGTGATCGATGCCGTTGTAGATCAGCGTCATGCGCTTGCGCTCGATGCCAAACTTCGCGGCCTTGTCCAGTTCGAACTGGCTGACGCAAATGATCTTGTCCGTGACCTTCTGCAGCACCCGCTCGATCCACGCATAGACTTTCTGCTTGATCGGCGAGCTTTCCATCAGGAACGAAAACGCATGGGGGCAGTAGACGATTTTCGGCTTGCGCCACGGCCGCAGGAGCACGCACACGCAACGGCCGATCACCCCGGAAAAGGTGCTGTGCAGATGCACCACATCGGGTTTTTCCTTGAGCAGGACCCGCGCCAGTTGCCAGGCAAAACGCAGCAGCGACGGCACATTCCGCCCGCTTCGGGCGAAGGTGCGGATCTGCTGTGCATCGATGCCGTGCAGTTCTTTCTTCTGGTCGAGCGGGACCAGATACACCAGCTCATAGCGCCCGTCTTCCGGAGCCGCCGAAATCGTGCGGATGACCGTCGCCACCCCACCTTTGATCGTTTCCGCCACGTGCAGTATTTTTTTCACAACCCACCCACTTTCATGCCTGTAAGGACCGTCGCTGAATTTCAGGACTGGTCGGACGCGTATTCGTAGTTGTAATAGCTGCCGTTGCCGTAATAGCTGGCCGCACGCTTCTCGACGCCGTTGAACACCGCGCCCTTCAACTCGATACCGTTCTGGGCGAAACGACGGATCGTCATTTCGATTTCCTTGGCCGGGTTCACCCCGAACCGCGCGACGATCAGGCTGATGCCGGCTTCGCGACCGACAATCGCCGCATCGGTCACGGCCAGCAGCGGTGGCGTGTCGATGATCACCACGTCATAGCGCTCGCTGAGTTGCGCCAGCAGTTCGCGGAAATTGGCGTGCATCAACAGCTCGGAAGGGTTCGGTGGAACCTGGCCACGGCTGATGAAGTGCAGGTTGTCGACTTCGACCTTGTTGATTGCCTGTTCGAGGGTGCAGCGCTTGACCAGCAGATCGGACAAACCGTTGGTGATCGGCGTGTTCAGCGTCTTGTGCAGATGCCCCTTGCGCATGTCGGCGTCGATCAGCACCACGCGCTGCCCGCTTTGCGCCATGACCGCTGCGAGGTTGGAAGAGACGAAGGTCTTGCCGACCTGCGGGCTCGGGCCGGAAATCATGATGCGGTTGTTGGTCGAATCCAGTGCGGCGAAGTGCAGGCAGGTGCGCAGGCTGCGGATCGATTCGATGGACAGGTCCGTCGGGTTGCGCAGGGCCAGCAGATACGCCGGCGTGTCCGCCGCGACTTTGGCCCGGACTTTTTTGCTGTCCTCTTCCTGTTGCAGGGCGCTGTAGGGGATCGACGCGTAGACCGGCAAGCCGAGCTGCTCGATGCCTTCCGGCCCTTCCAGGCCCTTGCTCAGGGATTTGCGCAACAGCACCAGCGCCACGCCGACGAAGGCGCCGAGGAAGGTGGCGATCAGCACGATCAGGGCTTTTTTCGGTTTGACCGGGCTGGTCAGGTCGACGTCCGCCGTATCCACCAGGCGCACGTTACCCACAGCACCGGCGCGAACGATGTCCAGCTCCTGGGATTTGTTCAGCAACTGGGTGTAGATCTGCGAGGCGACTTCGACATCGCGGGTCAGGTTGAGCAGTTCCTGCTGCGTGGCTGGCAGGTCCTGAACCTTGCCTTCCAGCGAGCGCTGTTGCTGGGTCAATTCGCCAATCTGGGTCATCAGCGCGCGGTAGGCCGGGTGCTGTTTGGTGAACTTGCGATCCATCTCCGCCTGTTGCAGTTTCAGCTCGGAAATCCGCGTTTCGAGCGCCACGGACTGGCCGAGCACCGATTGGGTTTCCAGCGAGATGTTCACGGTCTTGCCGTGGGTCTGGTAGGCGTTGAGCGCATCGCTGGCCTTGGCCAGATCGCGTTTGACCTGCGGCAACTGGCTTTGCAGGAAGGCCAGGCTCTGCGCCGCTTCGGCCGAAGTGCGGCGCACGTTCTGATCGACGTACAGCGAAGCGATCTTGTTGAGGATCTTCACCGCTTCGGCGGCGTCGCTGCTGGCCAGGGCCAGGCGGATGATGCCCGACTCCTTGCCTTGCTCGGAGATGTCCAGCGCGTCCTGATAACCCTGGATGGTCACGATGCGCGGGTAGCGCACCACTTCGAAACGGGTTCCGGGATTGGCCAACAGTTGCGCGACCTGCCCTTCTACGCCGTCCTGGGCGAAGGCTTCGCCCGCCACGCCTTCTACCAACAGGTTGTCGTTGTCGTCCAACAGCTGAAAGCGATGTTGTTCGCCGGCAATCAGGGTGAGTTTCTTGCCCAGCAGTTCCTTGGGCAGATTGAGCTTCGCAAACTCCAGACGCTCACCGCCCCAGGCGTAGCTGCTCAGGCCGAAACGCGGCGGCGCGACGCTGAGTTCGGTCTCACCGCGATAGCGCCGGGAGAGAAAGCCGCCGATCAGTGGAAAGGTGTTGGGGGTGACGTCGATATCCAGGCGCAGATCGTCGACCGTCTTGCCGATCACTGCGCGGGATTTGATGATGCCGATTTCGGTCACCGACGGCGATTGCCCGCCGAGCATGCTGTTGAGGTCGGAAAAACCGAGCATGTCGTTCTTTTTCGGTTCGACCTGCACCAGCGCGTTGGCCAGATACACCGGCGTGGCCAAAATCGCATAGGCCACACCGGTCATCATGAACGCGCCGGTGAACGCACCGATCAACCACTTCTGATCGATCAGGCTGCCGAAGATGCCGAGAAGATCAATACTGTCTTGATCATTTTCACGGGTGCCGATTACTGACGGTAACTGCATAAGTCTTTCTTACCATTCACTGAACTGAAGAATATTCATCAACGCGCCAGGCGTTGCGCCCATGAGCTAACAGCATCTTCAATCAATGCATGGGCATGAATAAAAGCGGCTTGCCCCTGACGATACGGGTCCTGTATTTCTCGTTCGCTCTGCCACTTGCCCAGCAGAAACACTTTGCCCCTGGCGTGAGAGGCAATCTTCAGTACTTGATTAACATGTTGTTTTTCCATGACCAGAATCAGGTCTGATTCATTGACGATGTCCGCTGTCAGTTGCCGCGCCGTGAACCCTTCGGCACTGTGTCCGCGGTCTTCCAGCACCTGGCGCGCGGTCGACTCCATGCCTTCGCCGACCCGTGCAGACAGGCCTGCGGAGGTCACGCTGATCGCCGAAGGTGTCAGTGCTTTGCGCAACAGAAGTTCCGCTGTCGGACTTCGGCAGATATTGCCTACGCAAACGACAAGAATCTTTTTGAACAAGGTTTACTTTCCCGTGTAATGTCAATCGGCCAACATGCCTTGCACATTCGAATGAACCCGCAAGACCTTCCCTCACTCGGAAATAGATTCACCCTTAATACCGATGCATTAAGTACCACGGCCTCTAAAAGTCCCCCAACCAGAATTACCGGACTAAAAATAACTGTGATTTTCGGGCGAAAGTTTTCCGACAAAAAATAACATTCGTGCACTTCGCGCCCTCTTCGTCATCGAAATACAGGCAACGAGATAACAATTGGCTAGATGTCATTCTCATCAGGAGAGCAGACATGAAATCAGCACATCTCAAACATCTTGGTGCCGCCGCCCTGTTGATGCTCAGTGCTACCGCGCAGGTTCACGCCAGCACGTTGTTCCCGTCACTGCCCGCCAGAACCATCGGCGTTCAGGTCAAGATCCAGAACTTCACCCCGGCCGACGCCGAGCAGATCAAGGCGGCGGGATTCAGTTTCGTGCGCTTCGGCGTGTGGAGCGACAGCCTCGGCGCCAAGGCCTATCAGAAACAGATCAGCGATGCGTTCGCGGCGGCGAGGTCCGCCGGCTTGCCGGTCTTGATGACTGTGCGCGCCACCAAGCCGTTGACCGGCGACCTGACAACCGCCGGTGAAGCGTTCGCCAACGCGGTGAGCGGGCTTGAGCAAGCATGGAGCACGCAATTGGTGGGGATCGAAATCTGGAACGAGCCGGATCTCGACACCTACTGGCCCACCGGAGACTTCAAAAACACCTTCGTGCCGTTCATGACGGCCATGTGCAAGACGCTGCAGGGCAAACCGCAATCGACGCCTCTGGTAGGCTTCGGTTTTGCCCGCCCGCCGACGGCCGGTTCCGCCTCGACCGTGGCACTCAACAGCATTCTCGGCACCTATCCTGAGTGCCTGGACGCCATTTCCTACCACCCCTACGGCATGACCGCGACACAGATCATTAACGCGCAGAACTTCATTCAGCAAAACTTCCGTCTGCCGGGCGTCATCAGTGAATGGGGCATCTCGGCGCTCGCTTCAAACGGTGGGCCGGAAGGGCAAGCCAGTAAAATCTCTGCGTTCATCGCGGATGTTAAAAAACTCAACATTCCGCTGACGTCGATTTATGAATGGAAGAACAGCGAGTCGGGGAGCAACGACCGGGAGAAGAATTTCGGCCTGCTGACCTCCGATGGCCAGCCGAAACCGGCACAGGCGGCGGTCTCGACGCATTTGAACGCCGATTAAGCCGTACAGCGGGTCGGTTGCTTTGAACCTGTGGTTCTTTTTGGCATCGTATTGATCGATAACGCGCCCCGCCTTTCAAACAGCCGTTTTCAGGTTGTTGCCACCGGGGCGCTCGATACGCCGACATGCCCTTGAGTGGCTGTCGGCGCTCGGGTAATGTCACCAGACCCATAGGACAGAGCACGCTCATGACTTCCAAGCTGGAACAACTCAAACAGTTCACCACCGTCGTGGCCGACACCGGCGACTTCGAAGCGATTGCCCGGGTCAAACCGGTCGACGCCACCACCAACCCTTCCCTGCTGCTCAAGGCAGCCGCGATTCCGGCCTACGCCGAACTGCTGAACGCCAGCGTGCGCGACTGCAAGGGCGATGTCGGCCTGGCCAGCGACCGTTTCGGCGTCGCAGTCGGTCAGGAAATCCTCAAGGTCATTCCGGGCCGCATTTCCACCGAAGTGGATGCGCGCCTGTCGTTCGACAAGGACGCGATGCTCAAGCGTGCCCATCGCCTGATCGAACTGTACGACAAGGCCGGCGTCGGCCGTGACCGCGTGCTGATCAAGATCGCCTCGACCTGGGAAGGCATCCGTGCCGCCGAAGTCCTGGAGAAGGAAGGCATCCAGACCAACCTGACCCTGCTGTTCTCCTTCGCTCAGGCCGCTGCCTGCGCCGATGCCGGCGTGTTCCTGATCTCGCCGTTCGTGGGCCGCATCTACGACTGGTACAAGAAGGCCAACGGCAACGACTACACCGGTGCCGACGATCCGGGCGTGCAGTCCGTGACGCGCATCTACAATTACTACAAGGCCAATGACTACAAGACCGTGGTCATGGGCGCGAGCTTCCGCAACCTCAATCAGATCGAGCAATTGGCCGGCTGCGACCGTCTGACCATCAGCCCGGACCTGATCGACAAGCTGGCAGCCGACACCGGTAAGCTGGAACGCAAACTCGCTCCGGGCCATGCCGGCGAAGCGCGCCTGAGCCTCAACGAATCGCAATTCCGCTGGTTGTCCAACGAAGACGCGATGGCCACCGAGAAACTGGCCGAAGGCATCCGTCAGTTTGCCCGTGACCAGGAAAAACTCGAGGCGCTGCTGCAAGCCAAGCTGTAATCGGCCGAGCGCAAATGCAAAAAGGGCGAACCCTCACAGGTTCGCCCTTTTTTGTGCCTCGCGTTCTGGCTGATCAGTGCCGTTCGAGGGCATTCACCAGGTCATGGAAGGCTTCGCGGTTGGAGTCGTTCAGGCCCATGAGGATCTTGTGCGCTTCGAGCACCTTGATCCGCACCACCTCTTCCGACTGATCCTGATCCGGCAGGTCATCGAGGCATTCCGGGCACGGCACGGGATGGTTGACGATATTGAACACCTGCTCGAAACCCATCGACTGCAACAGACGGGTAATGTCCTCGTGGGTGGTGACCACGGTCGGCAGCAGGCCGACCTTCTGCCGCGACAGGATCGACAGCTTGGCCAACAGGCCCAAGGTGGTGCTGTCGATGCTGCGGGTTTCGGTTAAATCGATCACGATCGCGTTGAAATTCAGCGCGGTGAAGATTTTTTCAATAGTCGCATCCAACGCCGAACACAGGGTCAGGCGAACTTCACCGACGAACTTCAGGACGAAGGTGCCATCCTGCTCGGCGAACTGGATTCTACCGGTACTCATCAAAGATTCCTGCTCAACACCAACAGGGCGATATCATCCGGCATCTCCCCTAGCGTGGCCAATCCAAAAACCTGCCGCAGACCATCCAGGCTGCCGCCCGCCGACTTTACCTTTTGCGGTAAAGCGGCTTCTTTCTCTTTGAGTGTGGGCTCTGGCAAAAGATCCAGAATGCCATCAGACATCAGCGTCAGGCTGAACGTCGGTGGCAGTTCGAGCACGTGGTCTTCGTAGGTGGCTTCATTGAAAAGCCCCACGGGCAGACCGCGCCCCTCGAGGTAGCGAACACTGTCAGGCGTGTACAACACAGGCAACGGCAGATGGCCGCCGATGCTATAGGTCAACAAACCGGTCTCCTCGTCGATGACTCCACCGACCATTGTGACGTGTTTACCCAGCTTACAACTGATCAGCCCCCGGTTGATATGACCGAGGACTTCCGAAGGCTTGAATTCCGGCAGCGTGCCGTTGCGCTTGGATTCGAACAACAAGCGCGTGGTCATGAACTTCAACAGCACGGTGACGAACGCCGAAGAGGCGCCATGACCGGACACGTCCGCCAGATAGAACGCCACCCGGCGCTCGTCAACCCGGAAGTAGTCGACAAAATCACCCGACAGGTACAGCGACGGGATGATCTGGTGCGCGAACCTGAATTCGTCGATGGCCCACGGACTTTCCGGCAGCATGTTCATCTGCACCTGGCGACCGGCGTTCTGGTCTTCCTGGAGCAGGTTCAGGCTGGCTTCGAGTTCGCGGTTGGCCTTTTCCAGCTTCTCGCGGTAGCGCTGGTTTTCCAGCAGCAGACGCGCACGATCCAGGGCCCGGCGCACGGAGTGCTCGAGCACGGCCAGATCTTCGAGAGGCTTGATCAGGTAGTCCGCCGCGCCCAGGCGCAGGGCCTCGACCGCGTCGTTCATCACGCCGGCGCCCGAGACCACGATCACCGGAGTCTGCGGTGACCGCTCAGTGACCTGACGGATGAGTTCGAGACCGCCCATCTGCGGCATGCGCAGATCGCAGATGACCAAGTCGGGCGTGTCTTGCTCGAATACCTGAAGACCCTGCTGGCCGTTACTGGCCTGCAAGACGCTGAAACCACTGTCTTCCAAATAGGCCGCGAGGCTCGCGCGCACTACTTCGTCATCATCGATTATCAGCAGCGTGGCACTGGTTTTTGGCATGTGGGCAAACGGCGCCAGAATTAGGTTGGCGTAGCAGGCGGGGCAACGGCCCGGCACAGACTACTGGATTCGCTTTCTAGCCTCTCTGCTGCACCGCTTCGGAGCGTTCGTCCCGCACACGGTTGCACCAGAGGTGCCCTTCTAAGGCGCAGACGGTACTCCCATCCTTCGAGCGTTTCAAGCATGCGCCGATGGTCGCTTGGAGACTTTGTTTGTCAAATCACTCGCAGTTATAAGAACGGCTTCAACCGTAACCCAATCATTGGACGCGCCCACAAAAAAGGCGACCTCGCGGTCGCCCTTTTGTACTGATCAATCGAGATCAGAAATCGTCTTCGACCTGCCCGTCCTTGACCTTGAACTCGCGGTTCTGCAGGTAGGCGTTGCGGATGAAGGTGTACTTGTCGCCGCTGATCAGCTTCTCGCTCGACAGCAGGCTGGCGCGGGTGTCGACGATGTTCAGGCCGAAAATCGAGTTACGCACCGGCACATCGTTGATGTAGCGGTACGGGCCGGTGAAGCTGTCGACGTACTTGGACGGCGCGTCGCGCAGGGTGCTCGGGCCCATCAGCGGCAGCATCACGTAAGGGCCGCTGCCGACGCCCCAATAGCCGAGGGTCTGGCCGAAGTCTTCGTCGCTGCGGTTCAGGCCCATTTTGGTGCCGACATCGAAGAAACCGAGCAGGCCGAAAGTGGTGTTGAAGATCAGGCGAGCGGTGTCGACGCCAGCGGCGGCCGGTTTGGCCTGAAGAATGTTGTTCGCCAGGTTGGTGACATCACCGACGTTGCGGAACATGTTGTGAATGCCGTCTTCCAGGAATTGCGGAGTAACAAATTCGTAGCCCTGCGCCAGAGGCTTCAGCGCATAGGTGTCGACGAAATCGTTGAACTGGAAGATCGGACGGTTGACGCTTTCCCAAGGGTCTTCTTCCGTTGCAGCCTGAGCGGCGAACGGCACCAGCGTCACGCTGGCACATACACAAAGCTGAGCAAGAGGATGGCTCCAGCGCATAGAAAACTCCTTGGATAGTACGGACGCAGCACCTGGGCCGCGGCGATTAGTGCGTCAGTATAAGACGGAAACGGCGCTTTAGGCAGTTCCCCCGGTGAAACCCACTGTAGGACGCTTCGTCATTGGCCTGTCATGCAACTGTCACCGACATTGCCTAGCCTGATCGCTATTTCAGGGACGTTTTCCATGCCTCAAGCCGAAGCCTTGCCCCTCGCGGCACCGACGCTGACCGCCGTGCTGTTCGGACTCAGTGGTTGTCTGGTGGACTTCGGCGCTCGCGCTCGTCATCACACCAGCGTCGGCCCGGAACACGCCGACGTCACACCCGGCGCCCTCGACAGCCTGCGCAGCCTGCAACGCCAGCAAATCCCCTGCGCCTGGCTTGATGAGCTGTCCACGGCCTGCACTCAGGTACTCTCATCGGCGCTACCTGACTGGATCAAACCGTCGCAACATTCGGCAACAATCAATCCGTGGCCGGCGCCCGATGCCTGCTGGCAAGCGTTGATGGGCTTGAATGTCGATCGCCTCGACGGTTGCGTGCTGGTCAGCGGCGAACCGCGCCTGCTGCAATCGGGTCTGAACGCGGGGCTTTGGACCATTGGCCTGGCGTCGTGCGGCTCGCTGTGCGGCCTGGCGCCGGGCGAATGGCAAGCCCTGAGCCAGAAGGAGCGCGAACAGCTGCGCGGCAAGGCGACGGTGCAGCTGTTCGGCCTCGGCGTGCACTCGGTGATCGATCATCTGGGCGAACTCGACACTTGTCTGGCGGACATCAGCCTGCGCCGTCTCAAAGGCGAAAAGCCCTGACCGGGATCATGCAGGTTGGCCAAGAGTGGATTAGTCTTAAGGAGAGACATAGACCTTTGGCGCACGGCTGCGGTCTATGCCAGTGCCTCTCGATAAAAGGAAACAACCATGCCCGCTCAAGAACTGCAGAAACAGCTCAATGCCCTGCGCGAGCAACTGGATCAAAATCCTCCGCTGACCGAAGCCGAGCGCGCTGATCTACATGCCCTGATGGAACAGATCGAACTGGAACTTGAACTGGAAACCAAAACCAAGGACTCCAACATTGCCGATGGCGTAAACCTTGCCGTTGAGCGCTTTGAAGTTGATCACCCCACCATCGCCGGCACACTGCGCAACATCATGAATTCCCTGGTCAGCATGGGCATCTGAAACCCGCGAATGCAAAAAAGCCCTGCCATCACTGGCAGGGCTTTTTCATGTCCGCGATGCGGGTTACTGACGAACCAGACGATGGTTCGGCAGTTGCACGCTTTCAGTGCTGCGATAAGGGTTGATGTCCAGCCCGCCCCGGCGCACATAACGCGCGAACACCGTGAGTTTTTCCGGTTTCAAAAGGCGCTGCAGGTCGAGGAAGATCCGCTCCACGCACTGCTCGTGGAAGTCCGAGTGCTGACGGAAGCTGACGATGTACTCCAGCAGGCTGGCGTGATCCAGCGCCGCGCCACGGTATTCCACCACCACGCTGCCCCAGTCGGGCTGACTGGTCACCGGGCAGTTGGATTTGAGCAGATGGCTGTGCACGCTCTCCTCCACCACCCGCGAATCGTCGCAGCGCAGCAGTTCAGGACGCGGGTGTTCGTAGTTGCTGACGCTGATATCCAGATCGTCGATGCACACGCCCGGCAGCGCGACAACGCCTTCGGCTTCGACGTCTTTCAGGCTGCGAACCCGCACGCCCACCGGTTTGCCGGCAGCAGCGGACAAGTCCTTGACCAGCGTCGCTTCAAGGCTCGCGATGTCGGCGAAAGGCGTCTGGTTCAGCGAGTTCAGGTAGAGCTTGAACGACTTGGATTCAATGATGTTCGGCGAATCCGCCGGAATGCTGAATTCACCGATCGCCACCACCGGTTTGCCCGACGGCAGCAGCCACGACAGTTCGAAGCAGTTCCAGAAATCCACGCCTTTATACGGCAGGGTTTCGGCGGTCAGGCCCAGCTCGGCCCATTTCGCGGTGCGCGGGATCGGGAACAGCAGGGACGGCGTGTACGTGGCGATGTATTCGCTGGATTTGCCCAGCGGCGAATGTTCGGCTGCGGGATGCATGGCGGAAACCTGACTGAAGAATCAGCGGATTCTACCAGCCTTTGCTCCCGCCTTTGAGTGCTTACTGACTGACTGTCAGTTTGCCGACCATTCCGGCCTGGTAATGCCCGGGAATGTTGCAGGCAAATTCCAGGTTTACCGCTTTGCTGAAGGTCCAGGTCAACTCGGCGGTCTTGCCCGGCTCCACCAGCACGCTGTTGGGGTCGTCATGCTTCATGCCGTGGCCCATCGAGCTGTGATCCATGCCCGCCATGTCGTGGGACATTTCCTTCATGCCGGTCGGCGTGAGCATGCCGCTTTGCTGCATCTGTAACATTTCCTGCTGATGTTTTGCATGCATCGCCGCGTCGCCGAGGTTGAATTCGTGCAGCAACTGGCCTTTATTCACCAGCACGAAACGAACGGTCTCACCGGCCTTGATCTCGATCGCCTTCGGATCAAAGCTCATGTCGCCCATCACCACTTCGATGCTGCGGGTGGCCTTGGCCGCCGGAGCCGGCTGGCCGAAGTCATAGGTGTGCGCCGGCGATGCCCACAGCGGCGAACTGAGCGCCAGCAGACACGCGGCAAGGGCCAGACGATTGCGCAAAAACATAGTCGTACTCCAACAAATCAAGGTTCAGCCTGTGGGAAACTCTAGCCCGCCTGCGCTGGCAGCGACCTGACAGGGAGATTACAACTTTGTCAGGTTGGCGCGCACCGCGTGAGCCCACGGTATAACGTCCTCGTTCCCGCAACCCGAGTCGCCAATGAAACTGCTCATCGTCGAAGACCAACCCAAAACCGGCCAGTACCTGCGCCAGGGCCTGACCGAGGCCGGTTTCAACACCGAACTGGTGGCCGACGGCACCACCGGCCAGCAATTGGCGTTGAGCGGCGACTATGCGCTGCTGATCCTCGACGTGATGCTGCCCGGTCGCAATGGCTGGCAGATTCTGCAAGCGGTGCGCAGCGCCGGTCTGGAAACGCCGATCCTGTTTTTGACCGCCAAGGACACCGTTGAAGACCGGGTTCACGGCCTCGAACTGGGCGCCGACGACTACCTGGTCAAACCGTTCGCCTTCTCCGAATTGCTGGCGCGGGTGCGCAGCCTGTTGCGCCGCGGCAGTTCCACGCCCCAGGAAACCAGTCTGCGCCTGGCCGATCTGAGCCTGGACCTGATCCGCCGCCGGGTCGAACGCAGCGGTCAACGCATCGACCTCACCGCCAAAGAGTTCGCTCTGCTGGAAATGCTTTTGCGCCGCCAGGGCGAAGTGCTGCCCAAATCGCTGATCGCCTCGCAGGTCTGGGACATGAACTTCGACAGCGACACCAATGTGATCGAAGTGGCGATTCGTCGACTGCGTCTGAAGATTGATGACGACTTCCCCCACAAGCTGATTCACACCGTACGCGGCATGGGTTACGTCCTTGAAGAGCGTGCCGACTGATGCGCCGACTGTCCTTGAGCGGTCGGCTGGCGCTTTTGTTCGCCGGCTGCACCGCCGTGGTTTCGCTGGTCGCCGGGGTCGTTTTCAATCGGGCCAGCGAGGGTCACTTCATCGAGCTCGACCAGCAACTGCTCGAAGGAAAACTGCTCAGCGTACGTCAGACACTGCTGAGTGGTAGCGACGCCGCGCACATCACCGATGAGTTGAGCCAACAGGGCGATGTCTCGCTGCGCATCAGCAGCCCTGAGGGACAACGCTGGTTCGGCCGTTCGTTGCATACGCCGGCGAATCTGCCGCAGCAACCCGGTCTGGCCACCATCAGCGACAACGGCACCGACTATCGCCTGCTCAACGCCGCGCTTGAACCGGAAAAACCGGATTCCCCGCAATTGACCTTGCTGCTGGACATCACCCACCACCAGCACTTCCTGCAACGCATGCAGCATCTGATCTGGCTGACCGTCGGCCTGTCGGCGCTGGCCACCGCGCTGCTCGGCGCCTGGGCGGCCCGCAGTGGTCTTCGCCCGTTACGCCGCATGAGTGCGGTGGCCCGTGGGATTTCGGCGCAATCGCTGAATGCCCGACTGCCGGAAGCGCGGATGCCCGCAGAACTCGCGGAACTGGCCCACAGCTTCAACGCCATGCTCGGACGCCTCGATGACTCCTTTCAGCGACTGTCAGCGTTCTCCGCCGACATCGCCCATGAGCTGCGCACCCCATTGTCGAACCTGCTGACCCACACGCAGGTCACTCTCACCCGCCCTCGCCCCCTCGAAGACTATCGCGAAGCGCTGCACAGCAACCTCGAAGAGCTGCAATGGATGGCGCAACTGGTCAACGACATGCTTTATCTGGCCAAGGCCGACCACGGCTTGCTGGTACCCAAGCGTGAACCGCTGGAGCTGGCGGAAGAAGCCGATGCGTTGCTGGAGTTTTTTGCGCCGCTGGCCGAAGACGCTCAGGTCAGCCTGAGCCGTGACGGTTATGGGCGGTTTGCGGGTGATCGCGCGATGTTGCGCCGGGCGCTGTCGAACCTGCTGGATAACGCGTTGCGCTTTACCCCTGCTAACGGCGAAGTACGCGTGCGGGTAGCCGAGCAGGCGAAATCCTTGAGCGTGACGGTGGAGAACAGTGGCGAAGGGATTTCTGCTGAGTTGCTGCCGCGCTTGTTCGACCGCTTCTACCGGGCGGATCCGGCGCGCCAGGAAGGCAGCAGCGAGCATGCGGGATTGGGGCTGGCGATTACTCAGTCGATCATCCGGGCCCATGGCGGGCAGATTCATTGCGAATCGGCTCAGGGCTGGACGCGGTTTGTGATTGAGTTGCCTCGAAGCTGATCGTTCCCACGCTCTGCGTGGGAATGCAGCCCGGGGCGCTCTGCGCCCCTTAAGAGCCGAACGCGGAGCGTCCGTTGATGCATTCCCACGCGGAGCGTGGGAACGAGCATCGCGTGAACTTACGAATAGCGCAACGCGTGCGCCGGTTCGATCTTCGCCGCTCGCCAGGCCGGGTAAACGGTGGCCAGGAAGCTGAGGATGAAGCCCGCCGAGCAGATCAACAGCACGTCGCCGCCCTGCAATTCCGATGGCAGGTTGCTGACGAAATAAACGTCCGAACTGAAGATGTGCTGCCCGGTCACTCGCTCGACCCAGCCCACCATCTCACTGACATTCAGCGCAGCAATCACGCCCAGCACGCCACCGATGATGGTGCCGACGATGCCGATCACCGTGCCCTGCACCATGAAGATCGCCATGATCTGCCGTGGTGTGGCGCCGATAGTGCGCAGGATCGCGATGTCCGCGCCCTTGTCGTTTACCACCATGATCAGGGTCGCGATGATGTTGAACGCCGCCACCGCGACGATCATCAGCAGCAACAGGCCGATCATGGTTTTTTCCATCTTCATCGCGCTGAACAGGCTGCCCTGGGTGTGGGTCCAGTCGTCAGCCTTGAAGTCGGCGCCGAGGCCGCTGGCGATGTCCGACGAAACCTTCGGCGCGGCGTACAGATCCTTCACCGCCAGACGCACGCTCTGCACCTGATTCGGCTCCCAGTGCTGCATGGTCGCGGCGTCGGAGACGTGGATCAGGCCCATGGAACCGTCGAGTTCGGCACCGACCTTGAACACGCCGACCACGTTCAGGCGCTGCATGCGCGGGGTGATGCCGCCCGGTGCGGTGCTGACTTCCGGCACGATCAGGGTAATCTTGTCGCCGACGTTGAGGCGGAAACGCCGGGCAGTGATTTCACCCAGCACTACGCCGAATTCACCAGGCTTCAAGGCATCGAGACGGCCCTGAACAATGTGCTGGGCAACGATCGACACCTTGCCTTCCTGAGCCGGGTCGACGCCGCTGATCTGGATCGGCTGCATCATGCCCTTGTAGGACAGCATGCCTTCCATCTCGGTGAACGGCACGGCGGCGGTCACTTCCGGGTTCTTCATCGCAGCGGCGGCCACTGGCTGCCAGTCGTCGATCGGCTTGACGCCGACGATGGTCGCGTGAGGCACCATGCCGAGGATGCGCGAGCTCATTTCGCGCTGGAAGCCGTTCATCACCGACAGCACCACGATCATCGCCAGCACGCCGAGGGCGAGGCCGATCATCGAGGTCATCGATATGAACGAAACAAAGCGATTGCGGCGCTTGGCGCGGGTATAGCGCGTGCCGATAAAGATCGATAACGGTCTGAACATTCGCTGGGGCACCGTATAAAAATAAAAGACCCGATGCCTTTTCAGGCACCGGGTTTCAAGCCGTCAGATGGGGGTCAGGCAACCTTCCTGCAATTGCAGGACGCGGTCCATCTGGCGAGCCAGGTTCATGTCGTGAGTCACCACCAGAAACGCCGTGCGCATCGAAGTGCTGAGTTCCAGCATCAGATCCTGAATGCCTTCGGCGGTGTGGGAGTCGAGGTTGCCGGTCGGCTCGTCGAGCATCACCAGCCCTGGATTGTTCACCAGCGCACGGGCGATGGCCACGCGCTGACGTTCGCCACCGGACAGTTCCGCCGGCTTGTGTTCCAGGCGATGGCCCAGCCCCACTCGCTCCAGCAACGCCGTGGCACGCTGACGCGCTTCCGGGATCGCGGTCTTGCCGATCAGCAGAGGCATGCAGACGTTTTCCAGAGCGGTGAATTCCGGCAGCAGGTGATGGAACTGGTACACGAACCCGAGGGCGCGGTTACGCAGCAGGCCACGCTTCTTCTCGCTCAGCGCCGAGAGTTCTTCACCGTCGAGCCAGACACTGCCCTTGGTCGGCGTGTCGAGACCGCCCAACAGGTTGAGCAAGGTACTTTTGCCCGAACCGGATTTGCCGACGATCGCCACCCGCTCGCCTGGATGCAGTTCCAGTTGCAGGTTGGCCAGCACTTCCACCGACTCCGGGCCTTCCTCGTAGGATTTGCCCAGGTTGCGGCAGCTCAAGATTGCTTTTTCACTCATGCCCGACTCACTCATAACGTAGCGCCTCCGCCGGCTGGGTGCGCGCGGCACGCCAGGCTGGATACAGGGTGGCGAGGAAACTCAGGACCAACGCAGCGGCGCAGACCATGACCACGTCCTGGCTCTGCACCTGCGACGGCAGGTAATCGATGAAATACACGTCGGCGTTGAGGAATTTGTGTCCGATCACGCCTTCGAGGGCCGAAATCGCGGCGCTGACGTTGAGCGCGGCGAAGATCCCGACCACGGCGCCGATGGCCGTGCCGACCACGCCGATCACCGTGCCCTGCACCATGAACGTGCGCATGATCGTGCCCGGCGTGGCGCCCAGTGTGCGCAGAATGGCGATGTCGCCCTTCTTGTCGTTCACCACCATCACCAGCGTGGAAATGATGTTGAACGCGGCAACGGCGACGATCAGCAGCAACAACAGGCCAATCATGGCTTTTTCCATGCGGATCGCCTGATACAGATTGCCGTGGGTACGGGTCCAGTCGCGGGCGTAGTAACGGTCTTCGCCGAGGCGTTGAGCGATGTTCCACGCCTCACGCGGCGCCTGGAACAGATCGTCGAACTTCAGGCGCAGGCCCTGTACCTGATCAGGCTTCCAGCGGTGCATCTTCGCCAGATCCTGCAGGTTGGTGACGCCCAGGTAACCGTCGAGTTCACCGGCGCCGACATGGAAGATGCCGACCACGGTGAAGCGTTTCATGCGCGGGAACATCCCGGCCGGGGTCACGCTGACCTCCGGCGCGACGAAGGTGATCTTGTCACCGAGGCCCACGCCGAGCTTGGTCGCGGCCTTGTCGCCGATCACGATGCCGAAGCTGCCCGGCGTCAGATCGTCGAGTTTGCCCTGCTTCATGAAGTTGTCGATGATCGAGACGTTGCGTTCCAGCGCCGGATCGATGGCATTGAGCAACACCTTGGACACCTGGCCGTTGTTGGTCAGCAATCCCTGCATCTGGGTAAACGGCGCAACGGCCGCCACCTGCGGGTTCTGCTTGACCTTGGCGGCCAGGCTCGGCCAGTCGTTGATGGCTTCACCGGACTCGATGGTCGCGTGGGGCACCATGCCCAGCACGCGGGTGCGCATCTCATGATCGAAGCCGTTCATCACCGACAGCACCACGATCATCACGACCACGCCAAGGGCGAGCCCGATCATCGAAGTCAGGGAAATGAATGACACAAAATGATTGCGACGCTTTGCACGGGTATAACGCGTGCCGATAAATACGAAGAGAGGTCTGAACATGTCGGGGCTTGTTCGGAGGGAAAAGGAACGTCCTTGTGGCGGGGGTCGATAACCAGCTTTACACTCAGACCACCGCCGCTACCATGGGTTCGCCATGTCGACATTAGATGAAGAAGATCGCCGCGAATACTACCGTATCGAGGACACGATCGCACTGGAAATTCGGCCCCTGTCCGCTCCCGAAGCCGCAGGCCAGGAAGTGTTGCAGGATGCTTCTCCACTGTTCAACCTGCTCAGCGAATTGCACCTGAGCGAATTCGAGTCGCAGCACCTGCTGCGCCAGATCAGCGAACGCGACCGCGCCATCGCGGCGTTCCTGAAATCCCAGAACAAACGCATCGACCTGCTCAGCCAGGTGGTCGCCCTGACCGTGCTCGGCCATATCGGCGAGCCGCAACCGGTGATCATTTCCGAGGGCGGCATCGACTTCCAGCACCCGACCCCGATCGCCACCGGCGCCCACCTGTCGGTGAAACTGGTGCTGATGCCCCAGGCGCTTGGCCTGTTGCTGCGCGCACGCGTCACCCATTGCGACCGCAAGGGCGACGGCTACGACGTCGGCACCGAGTTCGAACACCTGACCGACGCCCAGCGCCAGTTGCTCGCCCGCTATATCTTGCAGAAGCAGGCCCAGGAACGACGTCTGGCCCGCGAACAGAACGAATCAGGCATCTAAATTAAGGAAGAACCGTGACCCTTATCTACGGCCACCGCGGCGCCAAGGGCGAAGCACCGGAAAACACCCTGAGCAGTTTTCAGGAATGTCTCAAGCACGGCGTGCGCCGCTGCGAGCTGGACCTGCACCTGTCCAAGGACGGCGAGCTGATGGTCATCCACGACCCGACCCTCAAGCGCACCACCGACAGGCGCGGCAAGGTGGTCGAGCACACCGCCGCCGATCTTGTGACCTACGACGCGCGCAAAGGCGGCCCGGGCTGGATCAAGCCCTGCCCTATCCCGACGCTGGAAGAACTGTTCGAAAAGTGCGACTTCGAGCACTGGCAGCTGGAAGTCAAAAGCGCTTCGCGCACCCGCGCCGCGACCACCGTGCTGGCGATCCGTGAAATGGCGGTCAGACACGGGCTGCTCGACAAGGTGACAATCACCTCGAGTTCGCGGGAAGTCTTGAAGGCTGCGCTGGATCTGGTGCCCGACGTATCACGCGGCCTGGTGGCCGAATACGCCTGGCTCGACCCATTGAAGGTCGCGCAAAGTTACGGTTGCGAGATTCTGGCGTTGAACTGGACGCTGTGTACGCCGGAACGCCTGCAAAAGGCGCAGCGTCAGGGGCTGCATGTGTCGGTGTGGACCGTCAACGAGCCTGCGCTGATGCGCAGACTCGCCGACTTCGGCGTTGACAGCCTGATTACAGACTTTCCCGGTTTGGCCACTGCCACCCTCGGGAATTGCTGAAATCGGTCTCCCCGGCCGGCTCAGGCCACCGGCCGGAGCCCGTCAAAAAAGCCGGTTGAGGCCGTCGTACGCCGCTACCCGATAGGCTTCGGCCATGGTCGGGTAGTTGAACGTTGTGTTGACGAAGTACTTCAGGGTGTTCAGTTCGCCCGGCTGGTTCATGATCGCCTGACCGATGTGCACGATCTCCGACGCCTGATAACCGAAGCAGTGAACGCCCAGCACTTCCAGGGTTTCACGGTGGAACAGGATCTTCAGCATGCCTTGCGGCTCGCCGGCGATCTGTGCACGCGCCATGCTCTTGAAGAACGCCTTGCCCACTTCGTACGGCACTTTGGCCTGGGTGAGCTCCTGCTCGTTCTTGCCGATCGAGCTGATCTCCGGAATGGTATAGATGCCGGTCGGCACGTCATTCACGAAACGCCAGCTGCCATTGTCGACGATGCTGCCGGCGGCCGAACGGCCCTGGTCGTGGGCGGCACTGGCCAGACTCGGCCAGCCGATCACGTCACCGGCGCCATAGATGTTCTGCACACAGGTGCGGTAGTTCTCGTCGACTTCGATCTGGCCACGGCTGTTGACCTTGACCCCGATGTTTTCCAGACCCAACTGGTCGGTGTTACCCGTACGACCGTTGCACCAGAGCAAGGCGTCGGCCTTGATCTTCTTGCCGGACTTCAAGTGCAGGATCACGCCGTTGTCCACGCCTTCGACGCGGTCATATTCTTCGTTGTGACGCACGGTGATGTTGTTGTTGCTGAAGTGGTAGCTCAACGCCTGGGAAATTTCCGAGTCGAGGAAGCTCAGCAACTGACCGCGGTTGTCCACCAGCTCGACCAGCACGCCCAGACCGCTGAAGATCGAAGCGTATTCACAGCCGATCACGCCGGCGCCGTAAACGATCAGTTTGCGCGGGGTGTGGCCGAGGCTGAGGATGGTGTCGCTATCGTAGATACGCGGGTGGTGGAAATCGATGTCCGCCGGGCGATAAGGACGCGAACCGGTGGCGATGATGATGTGCTTGGCCACCAGTTTCTCGACCACGCCGTTGGCGCAGACCACTTCGATGGTTTGCTCGTCGGCGAAGCTGCCGGTGCCAATAAACACGTCCACGCGGTTACGGGCGTAGTAGCCGGTACGCGAAGCGACTTGTTTGGAAATGACTTTCTCGGCGCTTTTCAACACGTCCGGGAAGGAGAACCAGCGCGGCTCGCCGATCGCACGGAACATCGGGTTGGTGTTGAACTGCATGATCTGCCGCACCGAGTGACGCAGGGCCTTGGACGGGATGGTGCCCAGGTGGGTGCAGTTGCCGCCGACCTGGCGACGGCTGTCGACCATCGCCACCTTGCGCCCTGCTTTGGCGGCGTTCATTGCCGCGCCTTCTCCCGCCGGGCCGGAACCCAGCACCACCACGTCGTAGTTGTAGACAGCCATGCGTACTCCTCAGAACAGGCCGCGGTGCCAGCAGCACCGGCGGCTAAATCACGCCGAACGACGGCGCGAAGGAACAATTGGGGGCCAGTAGAAAACCCGGACACAGTCTATAGAAGCGTCAACGCCGCGCACATTAACCCTTGGTCGCGTCGTAGGCTACTTTTGCCTGCACTACAACGCCAGCTTTCGTACTGTTCTCAGTCAACTTTTGAGCCACTGAGCCGTTCGAAAGCGTGACTGGTGCGTGTGACGAAACCTGTATCGGCACGAATCACAAAGAATGCACCAATGTCGTGTTTTTCCGCATAGTCCCAGGCCCTTTCAGGCCCGAGAATCAGCAACAGCGTCGATAGTCCATCGGCCATCAGCGCTGAAGGATGAATTACCGTGACCGACGCCAGATCGTGTAGGACCGGCGCACCGGTCCGGGCATCGAAGGTGTGGGAATAGCGCCGGCCATCTTGCTGAAAATAGTTGCGGTAGTCGCCGGACGTGGACAGGCCATAGCCATCGACATTGATGACTCGCTCTGCCACCTGCTGATCGTCACGCGGTTCTTCCAGAGCGATACGCCATGGCGAACCATCAAGCTTTTTTCCGGACGCCTTGAGCTCGCCGGTGGCTTCGGCAAGGTAATCATGAATGCCCAGGGCCTCGAGCCGCGTGGCAATGGTGTCGACCGCGTAACCGGCGGCGATGCTGTTGAAATCCACCTCGACCGCCGCGTCCTTGCACAAGCGATCGCCGTCGATGCGCAGGTGCTGATGGCCGACCCGCTGCCGCACTTCGGCCAGCGCCGCCGCATCCGGGACTTTTTCTTCACGCCCTTGCGGGCCGAATCCCCATAGATTCATCAGCGGCTCAACCGTGAGATCGTAGGAGCCTTCGCTTTGTTGCGACAGCTGCTCGCCCACGCGGATCAATTCAAGGACCGGCGCGGGCATGACCTGACAGCGATCAGCCGGCAATGCATTGAAGCGCGAGATGTCGGAGTCCGCACGGTAAGTCGACATCTGCCGGTCGACATCCGCGAGGATTTTTTCCACTTCGACACGCACCTCCTGCGGCGCAGGCAGATTGGCATGGCGCACGTACTTGATCGAATAGGTGCTGCCCATCGTCGGGCCACCGAAAGCCTCGAGGGAATCGCCGTTGCCGCAGCCGGACAAAAACCCGGTCAGCAGCACGAGAATCCCCCACCGTCCAGTTAACAATTCTTCATCTCCCCGCAAAACCGCGCCGGCCATTATGGGCTACGAGCGCAACGCTTTCTTACAAGATTTAGAGCGAGTACCTACCCATGTCTTCCACGACCGGCAAAGGCAAGGCGATTTTTCGCGTTGTCAGCGGCAACTTTCTCGAGATGTTCGACTTTATGGTCTACGGCTTCTATGCCACGGCCATTGCCAAGACCTTCTTTCCCACCGACAGCGCCTTCGCGTCCCTGATGCTTTCCCTGGCCACTTTCGGCGCCGGCTTCCTGATGCGTCCGTTGGGGGCGATTTTTCTCGGTGCCTACATCGACCGACACGGCCGGCGCCGAGGCCTGATCATCACGCTGGCCATGATGGCGGCCGGCACCGTGCTGATTGCCTGCGTGCCGGGCTACGCCACCCTTGGGGTTGCCGCGCCGCTGATCGTGCTGTTCGGCCGATTGCTGCAAGGCTTCTCGGCCGGCGTGGAATTGGGCGGTGTGTCGGTGTATCTGGCGGAAATCGCCACGCCCGGCCGCAAGGGCTTTTTCGTCAGCTGGCAGTCCGCCAGCCAACAAGCCGCCGTGGTGTTCGCCGGCCTGCTCGGTGTCGCCCTCAACCACTGGCTGAGCCCGGTACAGATGGGCGAATGGGGCTGGCGCGTGCCGTTCCTGATCGGCTGCATGATCGTCCCGGTGATCTTCGTCATCCGCCGCTCGCTGGAGGAAACCCCGGAGTTCCAGGCGCGCAAACATCGCCCTACCCTGCAGGAAATCGTCCGTTCGATCGGTCAGAACTTTGGCATCGTCATCGCCGGCATGGCGCTGGTGGTCATGACGACGGTGTCGTTCTACCTGATCACCGCCTACACCCCGACGTTCGGCAAGGCGGAACTGCACCTGTCGGACTTCGATGCGTTGCTGGTGACCGTGTGCATCGGTCTGTCGAACTTCTTCTGGCTGCCGGTGATGGGCGCGGTGTCCGACAAGGTTGGACGTAAACCCCTACTGTTGGCGGCGACGATTCTGGCGATCCTGACCGCTTACCCGGCACTGTCGTGGCTGGTGGCGAACCCGAGCTTCAGCCACTTGCTGATCGTCGAGTTGTGGCTGTCGTTCCTGTACGGCTCGTACAACGGGGCGATGGTAGTTGCCCTCACCGAGATCATGCCGGTGGAAGTTCGTACGACCGGTTTCTCGCTGGCCTACAGCCTGGCGACCGCAACCTTCGGTGGCTTTACGCCGGCGGCCTGCACTTACCTGATCCATGTGCTGGACAACAAGGCGGCACCGGGGATCTGGCTCAGTGGCGCAGCCGTATTGGGCCTGATCGCTACGCTGGTGCTGTTCCGTGGCAACAGGCACGAACTGCGCACGGCACAAGCCGCCATCCCCCGCTGAGACAAATCGCGCACAAACAAAAACGCCCCGACCTAAGTCGGGGCGTTTTCATTTGCAGCTAAAGCTTAGCGCGGGAACGCTGGCGGGTTTACACCGGCCATGTCTTCCATCACGCGGATCACCTGGCAGCTGTAGCCGAACTCGTTGTCGTACCAGACGTACAGAACAACGCGGTTGTCTTGAACGATGGTCGCTTCAGCATCGACCACACCGGCGTGGCGCGAGCCCACGAAGTCGGTCGAAACCACTTCCTGCGAGTTGACGAAGTCGATTTGCTTGTGCAGATCGGAGTGCAGCGCCATGTAGCGCAGGTACTCGTTCATCTCTTCACGAGAGGCGGCTTTCTCAAGGTTCAGGTTGAGAATGGCCATCGACACGTTCGGCGTCGGAACACGGATCGCGTTACCGGTCAGCTTGCCGGCCAACTCAGGCAGGGCCTTGGCAGCAGCGGTGGCAGCACCGGTCTCGGTGATCACCATGTTCAGCGCGGCGCTACGGCCACGGCGATCGCCCTTGTGGAAGTTGTCGATCAGGTTCTGGTCGTTGGTGTACGAGTGAACGGTTTCGACGTGACCGTTGATGATGCCGAACTTGTCATTCACGGCTTTCAGCACCGGCACGATGGCGTTGGTGGTGCAGGAAGCGGCGGACACGATCTTGTCGTCAGCAGTGATTTCGTTGTGGTTGATACCGTGAACGATGTTCTTCAGCTTGCCTTTGCCAGGCGCGGTCAGAACAACGCGGTCGATACCCGGGCACTGCAAGTGCTGGCCCAGGCCATCGGCATCACGCCATACACCGGTGTTGTCCACCAGCAGCGCATCTTTGATGCCGTACTGGGTGTAATCCACTTCGGTAGGGTTCTTCGCGTAGATAACCTGGATCAGGTTGCCGTTGGCGGTGATGGTGTTGTTTTCTTCGTCGATGGTGATGGTGCCGTTGAACGAACCGTGTACCGAATCGCGACGCAGCAGGCTGGCGCGTTTGGTCAGGTCGTTTTCGGCGCCCTTGCGCACCACGATGGCACGCAGACGCAGACCGTCGCCGCCACCGGTTTTCTCGATCAGGATACGCGCCAGCAGACGGCCGATACGACCGAAGCCGTACAGAACAACGTCGGTGCCTTTGCGTGCCGAAGCGTTTTGCTGGCCAACCACGTCAGCCATTTCTTCGCGAACGAACTGCTCGGCGGTACGACCGTTGCCTTCGTTGCGGAATTTGTACGCCAGCTTGCCCAGATCTACCGAGGCCGCGCCGAGCTTGAGCTCGCTCATGGCCTTGAGCAGTGGGAATGTTTCGTGGACGGAGAGTTCGCTGTCGTCGGCAGAACGGTGGCGAGCAAAGCGGTGAGCTTTGAGAATCGCGATGACAGACTGGTTGATCAGGCTGCGGCCATAGATCGAGCTCACCACGTTGTTGTTGCGGTAGAGCTGACCGATAAGCGGAATCATCGCTTCTGCGAGTGCTTCACGGTCGATCCATTCACCAAGACACTGGTCGGGCTTCTGAGTCACGGTAACCTTCCACATGTAGGGGCAGAAAAAAGGGGCTACATTATGCCGCCGAGAACCTCTTGTAGCAATGCGCGCTTGTCGCGCAATCGGTAACAAAAATCCGTCCAAAAAAATAACGCTCCCCGCCAGCCCAGTAAAACCGGGGCTTCCAGCGCAGCCATTTTTTCGACGACTGTTAGACGATGTCTGTAACCCTCCGTAACACCACCAACATTTGGCACTACATAACCGTAAAAAAAGCGCTGGTTTTTATGGTTACCACTACATTTTTCCGAAACAGCGCAGATAGACGCATCCTGCAACTGACAGGCGGCACCGGACGCCGCTACAATTACCGACTTTGTCGCAACGCCTGGAGCTCAACCTTCCGTGCCTGTTCTGCGTCTACCGCTTCTCCCTGCCGCGGCAGGTAAACAGCACTGGGGCAACCTCCCCGGTGCCGCCCTGAGCCTGGCGATTGCCGAGGCTGCCAGCGCTGCCAAGCGCTTCACGCTGCTTTTGACCGCCGACAGCCAAAGTGCCGAACGGCTGGAGCAGGAGCTGAGCTTCTTCGCCCCGGATTTGCCGGTGCTGCATTTCCCCGACTGGGAAACCCTGCCCTACGACCTGTTTTCGCCGCACCAGGACATCATCTCCCAGCGCATCGCCAGCCTTTATAGACTGCCGGAGCTGGAACATGGCGTGCTGGTGGTGCCAATCACCACCGCCCTGCATCGTCTGGCGCCGACCAAATTCCTGCTCGGCAGCAGCCTGGTACTGGATGTCGGGCAGAAACTCGATGTCGAGCAAATGCGCTCGCGGCTCGAAGCCAGTGGCTATCGCTACGTCGACACGGTCTACGAGCACGGCGAGTTCACGGTGCGTGGCGCACTGATCGACCTGTTCCCGATGGGCAGCAAACTGCCCTATCGCATCGATCTGTTCGACGACGAAATCGAAACTCTGCGCACCTTTGATCCGGAAAACCAGCGTTCCATCGACAAGGTCGATTCGGTCAAGCTGCTGCCGGCCAAGGAATTCCCGCTGCAGAAAGACGCGGTCACCCGCTTCAAGGCGCGCTTTCGCGAGCGTTTCGACGTCGACTTCCGTCGCTGCCCGATCTTTCAGGACCTGAGCAGCGGCATCACGCCGGCGGGTATCGAGTACTACCTGCCGCTGTTCTTCGAAGAAACCTCGACCCTGTTCGATTATCTGCCGCAGGACACGCAAGTGTTTTCGCTGCCGGGTATCGAGCAGGCGGCAGAAAACTTCTGGAACGATGTGCGCAATCGTTATGAAGAGCGCCGCGTCGATCCTTCGCGTCCTTTATTGCCGCCTGCCGAACTGTTCCTGCCGGTGGAAGACTGCTTCGCCCGCCTGAAGAACTGGCCGCGCGTGGTCGCCAGTCAGCAGGACGTTGAATCCGGCGTCGGTCGTGAGCGCTTCCCGGCGCAGGCCTTGCCGAATCTGGCGATCGAAGCCAAGGCCACCCAGCCGCTGGCCGCGCTCTCGGCATTTCTCGACGAATTCCCGGGACGCGTGCTGTTCACCGCCGAATCCGCCGGTCGTCGCGAAGTGCTGCTGGAGTTGCTGGATCGCCTGAAGCTGCGGCCGAAAACCGTCGACAGCTGGCCGGACTTTGTCGCGAGCAAGGATCGCCTGGCGATCACCATCGCCCCGCTCGACGAAGGCCTGATGCTGGACGAGCCGGCGTTGGCACTGGTCGCGGAAAGTCCGCTGTTCGGCCAACGCGTGATGCAGCGTCGTCGCCGCGAAAAACGCGCCGACGCCAACAACGATGCGGTGATCAAGAACCTCACCGAACTGCGTGAAGGCGCGCCGGTGGTGCACATCGACCACGGCGTCGGTCGCTATCTCGGCCTGACGATTCTGGAAATCGACAATCAGGCCGCCGAATTCCTGACCCTCGAATACGCCGAGAACGCCAAGCTTTACGTGCCGGTGGCCAACCTGCATTTGATCGCCCGTTACACCGGCAGCGACGATGCGCTGGCTCCGTTGCACCGCCTCGGCTCCGAGACCTGGCAGAAAGCCAAGCGCAAGGCCGCCGAACAGGTCCGCGACGTGGCTGCCGAATTGCTCGACATCTACGCCCGTCGCGCCGCCCGCGAAGGTTATGCGTTTGCCGATCCGAAGGCCGATTACGCAACCTTCAGCGCCGGTTTCCCGTTCGAAGAAACCCCGGACCAGCAATCCACCATCGAAGCCGTGCGCGAAGACATGCTCGCGCCGAAACCGATGGACCGACTGGTCTGCGGCGACGTCGGTTTCGGCAAGACCGAAGTGGCCATGCGCGCCGCGTTCATCGCGGTGCATGGTGGTAAGCAAGTGGCGATTCTGGTGCCGACCACCTTGCTCGCCCAGCAGCATTACAACAGCTTCCGCGACCGCTTCGCCGACTGGCCGGTGACCGTGGAAGTGATGAGCCGCTTCAAGTCGGCCAAAGAAGTGAACGCTGCGGTGGCCCAACTGGCCGAAGGCAATATCGACATCGTCATCGGCACGCACAAGCTGCTGCAGGACGACGTCAAAATCAAAAACCTCGGGCTGGTAATCATCGACGAAGAGCACCGTTTCGGTGTCCGTCAGAAGGAACAGCTCAAGGCCCTGCGCAGCGAAGTCGACATTCTTACACTGACCGCCACGCCGATTCCGCGCACGCTGAACATGGCGGTCTCGGGCATGCGCGACCTGTCGATCATCGCTACACCGCCAGCACGACGCCTGTCGGTGCGCACCTTCGTCATGGAGCAGAACAAGAGCACGGTCAAAGAAGCCTTGCTGCGTGAGCTGTTGCGCGGCGGTCAAGTCTATTACCTGCACAACGACGTGAAGACCATCGAGAAGTGCGCCGCCGGACTGGCCGAACTGGTGCCGGAAGCGCGGATCGGCATCGGCCACGGGCAGATGCGCGAACGCGAACTCGAACAGGTGATGAGCGACTTCTACCACAAGCGCTTCAACGTGCTGATCGCCTCGACCATCATCGAGACCGGCATCGACGTGCCGAGCGCCAACACCATCATCATCGAGCGTGCCGACAAGTTCGGTCTGGCGCAGTTGCACCAGCTGCGCGGTCGCGTTGGTCGTAGCCACCACCAGGCTTACGCCTACCTCCTGACCCCGCCGCGCCAGCAAATCACTGGCGATGCGGAAAAACGCCTGGAGGCGATTGCCAATACTCAGGATCTGGGCGCTGGCTTCGTGCTGGCCACCAACGACCTGGAAATCCGTGGCGCCGGCGAACTGCTGGGCGACGGCCAGAGCGGTCAGATTCAGGCCGTGGGTTTCACGCTGTACATGGAAATGCTCGAGCGCGCGGTGAAATCGATCCGCAAGGGCGAACAGCCGAACCTCGATCAACCGCTCGGCGGTGGCCCGGAGGTCAACCTGCGGGTGCCGGCGCTGATTCCGGAAGATTATCTGCCGGACGTGCATGCACGCCTGATCCTGTACAAGCGCATCGCTTCGGCCACCGACGAGGAAGGTCTGAAAGATCTGCAAGTGGAGATGATCGACCGCTTCGGTCTGCTGCCGGAGCCGACCAAGAATCTGGTGCGCATCACGGCGCTGAAATTGCAGGCAGAACAGCTGGGCATCAAGAAAGTCGATGGCGGCCCGCAAGGTGGGCGCATCGAGTTCGCGGCGCAGACGCCGGTCGATCCGATGACCCTGATCAAACTGATCCAGAGCCAGCCAAAACGCTACAAATTCGAAGGCGCCACGATGTTCAAGTTCCAGGTGCCGATGGAGCGCCCGGAAGAGCGCTTTAATACTGTGGAGGCGCTGTTCGAGCGCCTCATCCCGAAAACTGCTTGAAGGACGCCGCATGCGCCTGTTTCGCTCTCTGACTTTGCTACTGACTCTGGTGGCACCTACGGCGTTTGCCGATGACCTCTATCAGGTCGAAATGATTCTGGTACGCCAGAACGCCGTGCCGGCGATTGTCAGCCGCGCTGCACCGGAAGACTGGGCGGCTGGCGCTCAGCGTTTGGGCGATGACAGCAAACGCACCCCGGCGCTGAACGATGTTGTGACCAAACTCACCGCCAGCGGCGAGTACAGCGTGCTGATGCACAAAGCCTGGCAACAGACGCTGGGCGAGACACCGGCGAAGGTTGCAGTCAGCGAAGGTCAGGAGCAATTCGGCCAGTTCCCCATCGAAGGCACGATTGAAATGAAGCTCGGGCGCTTCACCGACGTGAACGCCGACTTCTGGGTCAATCAGATCGACGCCAACGGCATGGTCACCGCCAGCGAGCGCCTGAAACAGGACAGCCACACCAAGAACGGCCAACTCAACTACCTCGACAACGGCCACCTGGCCCTGCTGATCAAGATCACTTCACTGACGGCGCCCGCGCCTCGGGAAGCGCCTGAAGTCGTTCCGGACTGATCGAAGTCCTTATGCCCCCGCCACTGAGTAAACCGCTGGCCTCCTCCTGGGTCAGCCGATTCAAGGAACAAAGCCTGGAGCGTGGCCGCCGCTACGCGCTGGAAAACCGGGTGCGATTCGTACAGGTCGGCGACGCGACCATTACCGCCAGCTGCGAAGGCTCTGGCGGTAACGTCTACCGTCAGACGATTCATCTGCGCGAGTCAGCCAAAGGCACGCTGCTGATGGTCGACGCCACCTGCACCTGCCCAGTCCACAGCAACTGCAAACACTGTGCGGCGGTATTGCTGCAAGTGCAGGAAACCCTCGAATACCCCGCCGCCGCCAAAGACGCCGAACTGCTGGAAAAACTCCAGGCCGTCCTGGAAAACCGCAGCCCGAAGGCGCCACCGCAAGTGCTGGTGGACAACGTGCAACCGGTACCGCGCCTGTGGCTGGCCAGCGTCGAATTCAGCGCGTTCGAACCGCGCAACGGCAAGATGCAGCGCTACATCCAGCACCGTGCGGCGCTGTCCTTCAGCTATCTCGACGAATACGTCAGCGGCCAGAAGAACAGCGACATTCTGATTCGCCAGGAAGCCCAGACCTTGCGGGTCAAACGCCATCCGGATGTCGAGCAAAGCTACCGCGAGCAGCTGCGAATTCTCGGCTTCCGCATCGCCACCCGGCAGAGCAAGGCCCTGCCGGAAAGCGCCGGCGAACTCTACGAGATGGTCAACGACAGCGCCTGGCTGACCTTCACTCTCAATGATCTGCCGAAACTGCGCACCCAAGGCTGGGAGCTGTTGGTCGACGATGAATTCGGTTTCGACCTGACCGCCGTCGACGACTGGTACGCCACTGTCGAGCAGACGCCGGAACGCGACTGGTTCGATCTGGAGCTGGGGATCATCGTCAACGGTGAGCGCCTGAGCCTGCTGCCGATCCTGCTCAACCTGATGCGCTCGCACACGGAAATACTTAATCCGGAACGTCTCGCCCGCCGTCGCGACGATGAGCTGATTCTGGTGAACATCCCGCAACGCAACAGCGAGCACGGACCGTTGCAAGTCGCCCTGCCCCTCGGCCGGCTGAAACCGGTACTGGCGACCCTTGGCGAGTTCTATCTGCAGGAGCCGGGCGAAACCACCCTGCGCCTGAGCAAGGCCGACGCCACGCGCCTGAATTCGCTGGAAGGTATTCCGCTGCTGTGGGAGGGTGGCGAGCAGATTCGCAGCTTCGCCCAGCGCTTGCGTGATATCCGCGATTACAGTGCCAAAGCACCGAAGGGGTTGAATGCGACGCTGCGTCCTTATCAGCTCGAAGGCTTGAGCTGGATGCAGTCGCTGCGACAACTTGAAGTCGGCGGGATTCTCGCGGACGACATGGGCCTGGGCAAAACCTTACAGACCTTGGCGCACATTCTCAGCGAGAAGAACGCCGGGCGTCTGGATCGGCCGTGCATGGTAGTAATGCCCACCAGCCTGATTCCCAACTGGCTCGACGAAGCGGCGCACTTCACGCCACAGCTCAAGGTTGTCGCGCTGTACGGTGCCAGCCGTAAAAAGCATTTCGAGCATCTGGCCGACTACGACCTGATCCTCACGACCTATGCGCTGCTGCCCAAGGATGTCGAGCGTCTGGCCCAGCAGCCGCTGCACGTACTGGTGCTCGACGAAGCGCAGTACATCAAGAACCCGAACAGCAAAGCCGCCCAGGCTGCCCGTGAACTCAATGCTCGTCAGCGCCTGTGCCTGAGCGGGACGCCGCTGGAAAATCACCTGGGCGAACTGTGGTCGCTGTTTCACTTCCTGCTGCCCGGCTGGCTCGGCGACGTCAAAAGCTTCAACGCCGATTACCGCGTGCCGATCGAAAAGCGCGCGAGCGAAGTCAGACTTCAGCACCTCAACGGCCGGATCAAACCATTCCTGCTACGCCGCACCAAGGAACAGGTTGCGACCGAGCTGCCGCCGAAAACCGAGATCATCCATTGGGTCGAGCTCAACGAGGCCCAGCGCGACGTATACGAAACCATGCGTCTGGCGATGGATAAGAAGGTTCGCGACGAGATCACTCGCAAAGGTGTGGCGCGCAGCCAGATCATCATTCTCGAGGCATTGCTCAAGCTGCGGCAGGTCTGCTGCGACTTGCGCCTGGTCAACGACGCCACCCTGCCCGCTCGCGGCAGCACATCGGGCAAGCTCGACAGCCTGATGGAAATGCTCGAGGAGTTGTTTGAGGAAGGCCGGCGGATTCTGCTGTTCTCGCAGTTCACGTCGATGTTGTCACTGATCGAGGACGAGCTGAAAAAACGCAATGTCGCCTATGCGCTGCTGACGGGACAGACTCGGGATCGGCGAACGCCTGTGAAGGAATTCCAGAGCGGCAAGCGTCAGATCTTTCTCATCAGCCTGAAGGCTGGCGGCGTGGGCCTGAACCTGACGGAAGCGGACACGGTGATTCACTACGACCCGTGGTGGAACCCGGCGACCGAGAATCAGGCAACCGACCGCGCGTATCGTATTGGTCAGGAGAAGCCGGTGTTTGTCTACAAGATGATTGCCCGGGGCACGGTCGAGGAGAAAATTCAGCATCTGCAGAAGGAAAAGTCCGACCTGGCGGCCGGCGTGCTGGATGGGCGCAAGGCCGGGGACTGGAAGCTGCAGAGTGATGATATCGAGGCACTGTTTGCGCCGTTGCCGGACAAGTTTGAAAAGCGCTGAGATCCTCAGCGCTTTTCATTCAAGTCATTGCGGAGCCAGAATCAGCCCTTGAGTACGCGCGCCAGCGTCGACTTCACCTTGCCCATGCCGTCATGCAGCGCCTGCTCGATCTCGGCCATGGTGATCACTTCAGTGGTCTTGCCCGCCGCCGGGTTCACCACCAGAGACAGGCAGGCGTAATCCAGATCCAGCTCTCGGGCCAGCGCCGCTTCCGGCATGCCGGTCATGCCAACGATATCGCAGCCATCACGCTCCAGACGCACGATCTCGGCCACGGTTTCCAGACGCGGGCCCTGTGTGCAGGCGTAAACGCCCTGATCGCTGTACTCGCAACCTTCAGCGGCCAATGCAGCAATCAGTTGCTGACGCAGCGGTTCGCTGTAGGGAAAGCTGAAGTCGATGTGTGTGACATGTTCCAGGTCATCGGCGAAATAGGTGTGCTCGCGACCGCTGGTGTAGTCCACGATCTGATGCGGCACGCAGAAATGTCCGGTGCCCATTGCAGGATGAATCCCACCCACGGCGTTGACCGCGATGATCGCTTGGGCTCCGGCCTGCTTCAACGCCCACAGGTTGGCGCGGTAGTTGACCTTGTGCGGCGGGAAGCGATGCGGGTGACCGTGACGAGCAAGGAACAGCACTTCCTTGCCGGCGTACTCACCAATCTGAACCTCGGCCGATGGCGCGCCATAAGGCGTGTCCACCGCCAGCGACTGACGAATGCTCAGGCCTTCCAGCTGGGTCAGGCCGGTGCCGCCGATGATTGCGTAAACCGTCATAGCGAAAAATCCTTAATCGATCAGTTGAGCGTCTTTGAGCGCGCCGACAGCGGTCAGCCAGCGCGGATCCTGACGGTATTCGGTGTTGGCGAACGCCTGACCGCGCATACGTGCGATACGCGGCGACGGCTTGACCTTCATGCGCTGCGCGGCGCTCAGGGCCAGTTCGGCGGCCGCGCGATCGTTGCACACCAGGCCCATGTCACAACCGGCACTGAGTGCCGCTTCGATACGGCTGGCGGCGTCACCGACCACGTGCGCGCCGGCCATCGACAGGTCATCGCTGAAGATAACGCCGTCGAACTGCAGCTCGCCGCGCAGGATGTCCTGCAACCAGCGCCGGGAGAAACCGGCGGGCTGCGCATCAACTTGCGGGTAAATGACGTGGGCCGGCATGACGGCGGCCAGTTGCTTGCTGAGCCTGGCGAACGGCACGAGGTCGTTGGCGCGGATCTCTTCGAGGCTGCGCTCGTCGTTGGGGATTGCGACGTGGGAGTCGGCTTCCGCCCAGCCATGGCCAGGGAAATGCTTGCCGGTGGCGGCCATGCCGGCGCTGTTCATGCCTTTGATGAATGCGCCGGCGAGTAGCGCGGCGCGCTCCGGGTCGCCTTCGAACGAACGGGTGCCGACGACGGCGCTGCGCTGGTAATCCAGATCCAGCACCGGCGCGAAGCTCAGGTCGAGGCCGACCGCCAACACTTCGGTGGCCATGATCCAGCCGCACTGCTCGGCCAGATACTCGGCGTTCGGGTTATCAGCAATGGCGCGCATGGCCGGCAAACGGACGAAGCCCTGACGTAGGCGCTGGACGCGACCGCCCTCCTGGTCGACAGCCAACAGCAAGTCCGGACGAATGGCACGGATCGCCGCGCTCAGTTCGCGCACCTGGCGCGGATGCTCGATGTTGCGGGCAAAGATGATCAGGCCGCCCACTTCGGGCTGGCGCAACAATTGGCGATCTTCGGCCGTCAGCCAGGTACCGGCGACGTCCACCATCAACGAGCCTTGCAGGCCAGCAGTCATAGAGATTCCTTGAAAACGAAAAACCCGTCGCTCACGAAATCACCACCAGGGGCATGGCCCGGCGGGTCGGTGATTTCAATGAGAAACGGGTTCAGAACGAGAGTCGACATGGGCGGCTAGCTTAGCGGATGTCAGCTGCCGCGCCCACCCATGGACGGTTAAACCTTGGCAGGTGCCGGCGCGGACTTGCTGCGTGGTCGCAACTGCGCGGTGGCCATGGCCGTGTCGGTGACGCCGGTTTCGGCACGCATGCCGGCTGCCAGGAATGGCACCATCAGACGCATCACCTGTTCGATGGAGGTGTTGACACCGAAATCGGTCTCGGCAATCGCGCGCAGGGCCTTGATACCCGACATGCTGAACGCCGCAGCGCCGAGCATAAAGTGCACGCGCCAGAACAGTTCGATCGGAGGAATGCGCGGTGCAGCTTCGTTCACCAACAACATGTAGCGGCGGAATACTTTGCCGTACATGTCTTCCAGATAACGACGCAAGTGTCCCTGGCTCTGACTGAACGCCAAACCCAGCAGGCGCATGAAAATTGACAGATCGTTGCCGCTGCGTGGCTGAACCACCAGCGCTTGCTCGACGAGGATTTCCAGCAGCTCTTCGAGCGAAGGCTTGTTCTCTGGCTTGGCCTGGCGGCGCTCCAGCTCTTTGTCGAGACTGATGCAGAACGGACCGAGGAAGCGCGAGAAAACTGCCTGGATCAGCGCCTTCTTCGAACCGAAGTGATAGTTCACCGCAGCGAGGTTGACCCCTGCCTTGCTGGTGATCAGACGCAATGAGGTTTCAGCGAAACCTTTTTCCGCGAACAGCTGTTCTGCAGCATCAAGAATGCGTTCAACGGTTTCCGACTGGGCCATGGCTACTCCGCCTGACAAACACTTGTTTGAAACATACGTTTCAGCCTATGCCTTGTCAAGCCTGCCAGTTCGTTTTGGGAATGGTCGGTCAGTTATTTAACCACAACAAGGACGCCACATTAATCAGCGTCGTCACTGACCGTCCGGCGGCATGGCAAAAAACGATCATTGCCAAGACTGCTTCACTGTATATAATCCCAGTCACTGTATAAAAAGACAGAGCGATCAATATGCTTAAGCTGACGCCACGCCAAGCCGAGATTCTGGCCTTTATCAAACGCTGCCTCGAAGACAACGGCTACCCGCCGACCCGTGCGGAAATCGCTCAGGAACTGGGTTTCAAATCGCCCAACGCGGCCGAAGAGCACCTCAAGGCGCTCGCTCGCAAAGGCGCAATCGAGATGACTCCCGGTGCCTCTCGCGGCATTCGCATCCCAGGCTTCGAAGCCAAGGTCGACGAATCCACCCTGCCGATCATCGGTCGAGTGGCTGCCGGCGCGCCGATTCTCGCCCAGCAGCACATCGAAGAGTCCTGCAACATCAACCCCGCCTTCTTCCATCCACGCGCCGACTATCTGTTGCGCGTCCACGGCATGAGCATGAAGGACATCGGCATTTTCGACGGCGACCTGCTGGCGGTTCACACCACCCGCGAGGCGCGCAACGGTCAGATCGTGGTTGCGCGGATCGGCGACGAAGTTACCGTCAAACGCTTCAAGCGTGACGGCAGCAAAGTCTGGCTGATTGCCGAAAACCCCGAGTTCGCCCCTATCGAAGTCAACCTGAAAGACCAGGAACTGGTGATCGAAGGCTTGAGTGTCGGCGTAATCCGCCGCTAAAGGAGGCTTTATGCAGTTCCCACACGTACCTCAGCAAACACAACTGCCGTTGTTCGAGGCATTTCTGGCGCAGCCCCTCGCCCCCATCCTCAAAGATGTCGTCGAGCGTCCGTGGAATACCGAACCTGAAGCGTTCAGCGAGCTGTCACTGCGCGGCGCGACCGGGAACTGCCTGAGCCTGCTGGCACCGATTCTTCGCGAACTGAGCGAGGATCAGGACGCACGCTGGCTGACCCTGATTGCACCGCCTGCCAGCCTGACCCAGACCTGGCTACGGGACGCAGGATTGAATCGCGAACGCATCCTGCTGTTACAACCGCGCGGCGCTCAAAGCGCCCAGCAACTGGCCTGCGAAGCATTACGCCTGGGCCGCAGCCACACGGTCGTCACGTGGCTGAACACACTGAGCGCAGGGTCACGGCAACAGCTGATCAGCGCCGCCCGCACCGGGGACGCTCAAAGCCTGAACATTCGTTTGGGGTGATTCAGCAACAATGTGCGCCATGTAAAGCGCAGGGCTTCTCCAGGGATAGAGAAGCCGATCTGGAGCAGTAACTGACAGACAGCGGATCAATGAAGAACCCGCGGCCCCTCATCCTTATCGAATTCGCCTTCAACCATACGCCCCGCCATTTGCACGCCGACGCTCAACATCGCTTTGGCAATTTCAACGTGCTGGCCCTGCAGAAACGCCTTGGCATCCTCGGAGAAATCCAGAGTCACCAGAGAACCCTCGTCCTCGGCCCTGCGCAGTTCGATTCGGCCGTCTGGTAGCTCGACAATTTCTAGAAAGGACGTTGGCATATGGGTCTGTTCTCCACGAAAGGCAGGGATTATATAGACATCATTCAGGCTTCGCTCGGGATCTTGACCAGCAGCACGCCTCTCGTCGCCGCCAGTCCAAAGTTCCTCAGCACTCGTTCAAGCCTTCACGGAAGCGAATCGCCAGCCCTTTGAGGTTCTGCCGCCAGCTCTCGAGCTCTTCGCGGCTCAGCTCTTCAACCACCTCTTCTTCATCCAGATTCACGGTCTGAATCAACGGCTGCGTCACATCGCCCTTCGGTTTGTGTGGCACCCGTGGTGGCTGAAACAGCGCCGAGTGCGCAGCCAGCAATTTAGCCAGCCAAGTCTCCGGGTTGCCTGCCAGCTCAATCATTTCCGCCAGCTCTGGAATGGCAATCGACTCCAGCACTTCGCGGGTCAGCAAGGCTTCCGCCCGCGACGCATTGGCTTGCGGCAGACGGTAGAAGCCGGCGATTTCATGACACAGCCCCAACAACGCACCGTAGAGATGAAACAGTGCGGATTCGCGCCCGGCCTGAATCAGCGCCAGCGAATTCATCGCCCGCCCCTCTTCGGCCCTGGCCAGCGCTTCCAGCGACAAACCCGCGAAATAGATCTTCTGATTGGTACGGGTATAGAGCTCGTGGGCCATGTCGGCACTCTCCACAACGAAATAATTGCTTCACACAGGCCGGACAGTGTCATGGATCAGCCGATCCGACCGCAAGCATTAAACAAAAAGGCCGCATGAAAACCCGAAGGTTGTCATGCGGCCTTTTGTGTTGAAGATGCCCAGTCAGGACCACCTTCAGATCAACGCCTGCTCAAGCCTTGGCTTTCGCCGGACGCTTGTCTTCAACCGTCCACTTGCCACCGTCAAAGAACGCTTTCCAGCCTGTCGGCTTGCCGTCGACTTCGGTCTGAACGTATTGCTCCTTGGTCTTGCGGCTGTAGCGGATCACGGCTGGCAGACCATCCGGATCCTTCTGCGGCGCTTCACACAGGAAATGATACTTCGGATCGATCTCGTCCTTGTGCGGCAGAATCTCGATCACCAGCGGAGCACGGGTCTCGCGGTTTTTCGGGAACTGACTGGCCGCCAGGAACAGGCCGGACGCACCGTCACGCAGGATGTAGGTGTCGTTGACCTTCTCGCATTTCAGCTCAGGCATCTTCACCGGATCCATCTTCGGCGGCGCCGCATCACCGCTCTTCAGCAGCTTGCGGGTGTTCTTGCACGTCGGGTTGGTGCAACCGAAGAACTTGCCGAAACGGCCGGTCTTGAGCTGCATCTCGCTGCCGCACTTGTCGCATTCCAGGCTAGGACCTTCGTAGCCCTTGATGCGGTAGCTGCCTTCTTCGATTTCGTAGCCGGCGCAATCAGGGTTGTTACCGCAGATGTGCAGCTTGCGCTTCTCGTCGAGCAGGTAGGCGTCCATCGCTGTGCTGCAGATCGGGCAGCGATGCTTGCCGCGCAGTACCAGGGATTCCGACTCACCCTCGTCATCCGCCGCGATTTCGTCGCCCGGCACCAGGTTGACGGTGGCCTTGCAGCGCTCTTTCGGCGGCAGGCTGTAGCCCGAGCAGCCGAGGAACACGCCGGTCGATGCAGTACGGATCTGCATTGGACGGCCGCAAGTGGTGCATGGAATATCGGTCATCACCGGCTGGTTGGCACGCATGCCGGCTTCCGGATTCTCCGCCACTTCGAGTTTTTTCTTGAAGTCGCCGTAGAACTCGTCCAGCACGTTTTTCCAGTCGCGCTCGCCCTGAGCCACGTCATCGAGATTCTCTTCCATGCCGGCGGTGAAGCCGTAGTCCATGAGATTCGAGAAGCTTTCCGACAGACGCTCGGTAACGATGTCGCCCATCTTTTCCGAATAGAAACGACGGTTGTGCAGGGTCACGTAGCCGCGATCCTGAATGGTCGAGATGATCGCTGCGTAGGTCGAAGGACGACCGATGCCGCGCTTTTCCATTTCCTTCACCAGGCTGGCTTCCGAATAACGGGCCGGCGGCTTGGTGAAGTGCTGGGACGGATCGAGCTTGATCAGCTTCATCACGTCGCCCTGCGCCATGTCGGGCAAAACGTCGTCATCGCCAGGCTTGGTGATTTGCGGCAGCACGCGGGTGTAACCGTCGAACTTCAGAATGCGGCCCTTGGCGCGCAGCTCGAAGTCGCCGGCAGCGACGCTGACGGTAGTCGACAGGTACTGCGCCGGCAGCATCTGGCAAGCCAGGAACTGGCGCCAGATCAGCTCGTAGAGGCGCTCAGCGTCGCGCTCCATGCCGGCCAGCTTGGCTGGCGTGGTGTTGGCGTCAGACGGACGAATCGCTTCGTGAGCCTCTTGTGCGCCTTCCTTGCTGCTGTAGACGTTCGGCGACTCTGGCAGGTACTTCTTGCCGAATTCGGTTTCGATGTAATCGCGCGCCATCGCCACGGCATCAGCCGAGAGGTTGGTCGAGTCGGTACGCATATAAGTGATGTAGCCGGCTTCGTAGAGACGCTGGGCCATCATCATGGTTTTCTTCACACCGAAGCCCAAGCGGTTGCTCGCGGCCTGTTGCAGTGTGGAGGTGATGAACGGTGCCGACGGTTTGCTGCTGGTCGGCTTGTCTTCACGCTTGACGATACTGTAGCTGGAGGATTTTAGCTTCTCCAGCGCGGCCGTGGCCTGCGCTTCGTTCAGTGGTTTGAAGGCTTCGCCTTTCTCGCGAGCCACTTCGAAACGCACGGTCGAACCTTTGGCGGTGCCGAGATCGGCATGCACTTCCCAGTACTCTTCCGGGTTGAACGCACGAATCTCACGCTCACGCTCCACCACCAGTTTCACGGCAACCGATTGCACGCGACCGGCAGACAGGCCACGAGCGATCTTGGCCCACAGCAGCGGCGAGACCATGTAGCCGACGACGCGGTCGAGGAAACGACGGGCCTGCTGCGCGTTCACTCGATCAATGTCGAGTTCGCCCGGCTCCGAGAAGGCTTCCTGAATCGCCTTCTTGGTGATTTCGTTGAACACCACGCGCTTGTAGCGGCTGTCGTCACCACCGATGGCTTCGCGCAGGTGCCAGGCAATGGCTTCCCCCTCGCGATCCAAGTCGGTTGCGAGATAGATGGTGTCAGCATCCTTGGCGAGCCGGCGCAGCTCTTCGATGACCTTTTCCTTGCCCGGGAGGATCTCGTACTTGGCTTTCCAGCCATGCTCGGGATCGACACCCATGCGCGAGACCAGCTGCTTGCGCGCCTTCTCTTTCGGCGACAGCGCTGGCGCTTCGCCCGCAGCAGCCTTGCCGCGCTTGGCGGCAGGCTCCTTGCTGGCGCTAGCCGAACCGCTGGTGGGCAGGTCTCGGATATGGCCGATACTCGACTTCACCACGTATTGGTTGCCCAGATACTTGTTGATGGTCTTGGCCTTAGCCGGGGATTCCACAATGACCAGCGATTTGCCCATGGATCAGAAAATTCCTGAATTCTAGAAGTGAAAGGCGGTTGGCGCCTGACGCGGCACCGCTATATATAGTGGCTACAAGGTGAGGTCAAGCGCAGGGTTTTGCGCGCACTCGCCTTACGGCTTCGAAAAAAGGCTCGGTTCGGCTTGCACCAAAGCAAAGCGTGGGACCTGCTCCCCGTCAACCTCGACGGACTCCAGGAACATGCTCAAGGGACGCACCCAAAAGCCGTAATCGCCATACAGGGCTTGGTAAAAGACCACTTCTTCTTCGGTCTCGGAATGCCGCGCAACACTGAATACGCGGTACTGCGGACCTTTGTAATGTTGGTAGAGCCCAGGTTGTATCGGCATGCTTCGGCCCTCACTCAAATTTTTTCAAAATAAAAACAAAAATAAATCCGCAAAAACAAAAACCGGGGCACTTGGCCCCGGCTTCCATCGACGAGACGCTTAAACGCGTTCGAAGACGGTGGAGATGCCTTGGCCGAGGCCAATGCACATGGTGGCCACCCCGAAGGTGCCGCCATTCTGCTTCATCACGTTCAGCAAAGTGCCGGAAATACGGGCACCGGAGCAACCGAACGGGTGACCCAGGGCGATCGCGCCGCCGTGCAGGTTAACCTTCTCATTCATCTTGTCGAGCACTTTCAGGTCTTTCAGCACTGGCAGGGCCTGTGCGGCGAACGCTTCATTGAGCTCGAAGAAGTCGATATCGTTGATACCCAGGCCGGCACGTTTCAGTGCTTTCTGAGTAGCCGGTACCGGACCATAGCCCATGATGGCCGGGTCCACACCCGCTACCGCCATCGAGCGAATCACGGCCAGAGGCTGGATGCCCAGGTCTTGCGCACGCTGTGCCGACATCACGATCATGCACGAAGCACCATCGGTGATCTGCGACGAAGTACCGGCCGTTACGGTGCCGCCCTTTGGATTGAACGCCGGCTTCAGAGCCGCCAGACTTTCCAGGGTGGTTTCCGGACGAATGGTTTCATCGTAGTCGAAGGTTTTCAGGAAACCGTTCTCGTCGTAACCCTGCATCGGGATGATTTCGTCCTTGAACTTGCCTTCCACAGTCGCCTTGTGGGCCAACTGGTGGGAACGCACGCCAAAGGCGTCCTGCTGTTCGCGGGTGATGCCGTGCATTTTGCCCAGCATTTCAGCGGTCAGGCCCATCATGCCCGAGGCTTTCGCCGCGTACAGGGACATGTGCGGGTTCGGATCGACACCGTGCATCATGCTTACGTGGCCCATATGCTCGACGCCGCCAACCACGAACACGTCACCGTTACCGGTCATGATCGCTTGCGCAGCAGTGTGCAGCGCGCTCATCGACGAGCCGCACAGACGGCTGACGGTCTGGCCGGCCGAGGTGTGAGGGATCTGGGTCATCAGCGACGCCATGCGCGCGATGTTCCAGCCTTGTTCCAGGGTCTGGTTCACACAGCCCCAGATCACGTCCTCGACTTCGGCAGGATCGACCTTGGTGTTGCGTTCCAGCAGTTTGCTGATCAGGTGCGCCGACATGTCTTCGGCGCGGGTGTTGCGGTGCATGCCGCCCTTGGAGCGGCCCATCGGAGTACGACCGAAGTCGACAATCACGACGTCTCTAGGATTCAAGCTCATAAGTTCACTCTCACTCTAGTTGGGGGCGCTTAACCGAAGAAGCTCTGGCCGTTCTTGGCCATTTCGCGCAGCTTCGCGGTCGGGTGGTACAGCGCGCCCAAATCAGCGTACTGGTCGGCCAGGGCAACGAACTCGGCAACACCGATCGAGTCGATGTAGCGCAGCGCACCGCCACGGAATGGAGGGAAACCAATACCGTAGACCAGACCCATGTCGGCTTCGGCGGCGGTTTCGACGATGCCGTCTTCCAGGCAACGCACGGTTTCCAGGCACAGCGGGACCATCATCCAGTTGATGATGTCTTCGTCAGTGACTTCGCGCTGCTCGTAGACGATCGGCTTGAGCACTTCCAGTACCGACGGATCGGCGACTTTCTTCTGTTTGCCTTTCTTGTCGGCCTCGTAGGCGTAGAAGCCCTTGCCGTTCTTCTGACCCAGACGCTTGGCTTCGTAAAGCACGTCGATGGCCGAACGACGGTCGTCCTTCATCCGGTCCGGGAAGCCTTCAGCCATTACGTCGCGACCGTGGTGGCCGGTGTCGATGCCGACCACGTCCATCAGGTACGCCGGGCCCATCGGCCAGCCGAATTTTTCCATGATCTTGTCGATACGGACGAAGTCCACACCGGCGCTGACCAGTTTGGCGAAGCCGCCGAAGTACGGGAACAGTACGCGGTTGACCAGGAAGCCCGGGCAGTCGTTGACGACGATCGGGTTCTTGCCCATTTTCTTGGCGTAGGCAACGGTGGTGGCGATGGCCAGCTCGCTGGACTTCTCGCCACGGATCACTTCCACCAGCGGCATCATGTGCACCGGGTTGAAGAAGTGCATGCCGACAAAGTTTTCCGGACGCTTGAGGGCCTTGGCCAGCAGGCTGATGGAAATGGTCGAGGTGTTGGACGCGAGGATGGTGTCCTCTTTGACCTTGTCTTCGACTTCCGCCAGAACGGCTTGCTTGACCTTCGGGTTCTCGACCACGGCTTCAACGACCAGGTCGACGTGACCGAAATCGCCGTAGGACAGCGTAGGACGAATGCCGTTGAGCACTTCAGCCATTTTCGCGGCGGTCATGCGGCCTTTATCAACGCGACCGACCAGCAGCTTGGCGGCTTCAGCCAGACCTTGCTCGATGCCGTGCTCGTTGATGTCCTTCATCAGGATCGGCGTACCTTTGGAAGCCGACTGATAGGCGATACCGCCACCCATGATGCCGGCGCCCAGTACGGCAGCCTGCTTCACGTCTTTGGCGATTTCGTCATAGGCCTTGGCCTTTTTCTTCAGTTCCTGATCGTTCAGGAACAGACCGATCAAGCTCTGCGCGGCAGAGGTCTTGGCCAGTTTCACGAAACCTGCGGCTTCGACTTCCAGCGCCTTGTCACGACCGAAGTTCGCGGCTTTCTGGATGGTCTTGATCGCTTCAACCGGGGCCGGGTAGTTCGGGCCGGCCTGGCCAGCCACGAAACCTTTGGCGGTTTCGAAAGCCATCATTTGTTCAATGGCGTTCAGCTTGAGCTTTTCCAGCTTAGGCTGGCGCTTGGCCTTGTAGTCGAACTCGCCGGAGACGGCGCGCTTGATCAGCTCAAGGGCGGCATCCTGCAGTTTTTCAGGGGCAACCACGGCATCGACGGCGCCGACTTTCAGCGCGTCTTCAGGACGGTTTTCCTTGCCGGCGGCGATCCACTCGATGGCGTTGTCGGCACCGATCAGGCGCGGCAGACGCACGGTACCGCCGAAGCCCGGGTAGATGCCCAGTTTGACTTCCGGCAGACCGATCTTGGCCTTGGTCGACATGACGCGGTAGTCCGCTGCCAGGCACATTTCCAGACCGCCGCCCAGGGCGATGCCGTTGATCGCGGCGACGGTCGGAACGTTGAGGTCTTCGAAATCGCTGAAGATCTTGTTGGCTTCGAGATTGCCAGCAACCAGCTCGGCATCCGGCAGCTTGAAGTTGTCGACAAATTCGGTGATGTCGGCGCCGACGATGAATACGTCCTTGCCACTGCTGACGATCACGCCCTTGATCGAAGCATCTGCCTTGATGGTGTCTACGGCCTGACGCAGTTCGTTCAGGGTAAGACGGTTGAACTTGTTGACGGACTCACCCTTGAGGTCGAATTTCAATTCGACGATGCCACTTTCAAGAGCTTTAACCGTGATGGCTTTACCTTCGTAAATCATCAACTGATCTCCACGATATGGAAGCTGAACAGTACACGTCGGACGCAGGCAAATGGCTCGGCAGGACGTTTTTTCGTCGATGCTGACACTCATCCACCCGGCACACCCGCCAACGCGATAGTCGGGATTCTGTAGGAGCAGTCTGCAATACAAACGCTCAATTCATACGCCCGTTTGATTTGGGTACGCCACCTTCACGGAATTTCCGACAATTGTCAATCGCCCTAAATACGGGTTGAAATTCGACTTTGCGGTCATTTCTGTAGGACGCAGCCCGGCCACACACGCTTGCATGTGAGGGCATTCATAAGATTAATAGTTAGAAAAGTCGCCCTAATTCGCCGCAAGCCTTGTTTAACAGGCTACGCTGGCTGGACTACGAAGGAAAACACGCGCAGATTTGCTGACCGGATGACGTCGGTTCAACGCCAAAAAGAATTTCCGGCCTGCCTGGCCAACCCCGCCCGATGAATCATGTCGGGCTTTTTATTGCGCGTCTGCCGGGCGTTTCGCACCGTTGCAGCGCGAAAAGTCCGCAAGTCATGCCAGCGCTTTCAGCGTGGCATCAATCTCCAGCAAAACCGACGCATCCCCCTTCTCGCCCCAATAGAGGGCGATCATCTGCTTGTCGGCGTCGACCTTGAAAACGTTGCCCGGCAATTTTTCGAAATGATTGAGCAACAGCGGATCGTCACAGACTTCCTGCCACTGATTCACCCAAACCCCCGGGGATTTCTGCCAATACGTCCAGCACGCCGGCTGCTTGCCTCGGCGTGGCCGATGGTATTGAGCGCACGGGTTTGGCGGCTCCTGAGACATCCAGTGCGGCCACTCCTGAGGCGCCAGCTGCATGGCCAGACCGATACGTCGGGCCTCAGTGCGCAAGGCTATCCGGCCACTCTGTGCACGTGACGGACGCAACCACGCCAGCGGACTCAACACCACCAGCAGGATTGACACCACCAGCCAGACCGTCATATCTCTACTCCCGTTTTGTCATGAGCCCATTGCGTCACTTTGGAACCAATGCGCTTGAAACCAGCCATACTTAACAATATTGATCCCTCACGAGGAGCACCTCATGCCCTACCACCATATCCTGGTCGCCGTAGATCTGACCGAAGAGTGCGACCCTGTGATCCACCGCGCCCGAGAGCTGTCGGTGAGCAATGGCGCCAAGCTGTCGCTGGTGCATATCGTCGAACCGATGGCCATGGCCTTCGGCGGTGACGTACCGATGGATCTGTCACAACTGCAACAACAGCAATTCGATCAGGCCAAGGAACGCCTTGAACGCCTGAAGCACAAGTACACCGAGCTCGAAGGCGCCAACTGCCACCTGACCTACGGCCAGCCGCGTCAGGAAATCCACCATTTCGCCAAGGAACAGCAATGCGACCTGATCGTGGTCGGCAGCCATGGCCGGCATGGTCTGGCGCTGTTGCTGGGCTCGACCGCCAACGACGTGCTGCACGGCGCACCGTGCGATGTGCTGGCGGTGCATCTGGTCAAGCGCTGATCCCAGGCACTTGTGAAAAGCTAAAAAAGCCCGACGCCCATCACTGGACGCCGGGCTTTTTCATACATTGAAACAATCAGGTGTCCAGTTCGGCCCAACGCTCCACCAGTGCATCCAGCTCGGCCTGCAACTGCTCCAGAGAAGCGATCACCTTGGCCGTCTCGGCCGGCGGACGCTGATAGAAGCCGGCCTCGGCCATTTCAGCCTCGACAGCAGCAATCTGCTGTTCTTTAGCGTCGATGTCGCCCGGCAGCGCTTCCAGCTCGCGCTGAAGCTTGTAGCTCAACTTCTTCTTCGCAGCCGGTGCCGCAGCAACCGGCGCGGCAACCGGTGCCGGTTCGGCAGTGACCACCGCCGAGTTCAGGTCGGCCTTGCCGGACTTGCTTTCGGTCACGCCCAGCAGACGCGGCGAGCCGCCCTGACGGATCCAGTCCTGATAGCCACCGACGTATTCGCGAACCTTGCCTTCACCTTCGAATACCAAGGTGCTGGTGACCACGTTGTCGAGGAATGCCCGGTCGTGGCTGACCATCAGCACAGTGCCGTTGAAGGTCAGCAGCACTTCTTCGAGCAGCTCGAGGGTTTCCACGTCGAGGTCGTTGGTGGGTTCGTCGAGTACCAGCAGGTTCGCCGGCTTGCTGAACAATTTGGCCAGCAACAGACGCGCACGCTCGCCACCGGACAACGCCTTCACCGGCGTGCGGGCACGCTGCGGGCTGAACAGGAAGTCGCCGAGGTAGCTCAGCACGTGGCGGCTCTGGCCGTCGATATCGATGAAGTCGCGACCTTCGGCGACGTTGTCGATCACGGTCTTTTCCAGATCCAGCTGATGGCGCAACTGGTCGAAGTAGGCCACATCGATCTTGGTGCCCTCTTCCACTTTGCCGCTGGTCGGTTGCAGACCGCTGAGCATCAGTTTCAGCAGGGTGGTCTTGCCGGTACCATTGGCGCCGAGCAGACCGATCCGGTCGCCACGCTGCAGCACCATGGAGAAATCACGGATCAGGAACGGACCGCCAGGATGCGCGAAGCTCACGTTATCCAGCACCATCACCTGCTTGCCGGACTTCTCCGCTGTTTCCAGCTGGATGTTGGCCTTGCCGGTGCGCTCGCGACGCTCGCTGCGCTCCACGCGCAATGCTTTCAGCGCACGTACGCGGCCTTCGTTACGGGTGCGGCGGGCCTTGATGCCCTGGCGAATCCACACTTCTTCCTGGGCCAGACGCTTGTCGAACAGCGCGTTGGCGGTTTCTTCGGCCGCCAGTGCGGCTTCTTTATGAACGAGGAAACTGGCGTAGTCGCCGTTCCAGTCGATCAGGCCACCCCGATCCAGTTCGAGGATGCGGGTGGCAAGGTTTTGCAGGAAGGAACGGTCGTGCGTGATGAACAGCACGGCGCCCTGGAAATCCTTCAGCGCTTCTTCAAGCCAGGCAATCGCACCGATGTCCAGGTGGTTGGTCGGTTCGTCGAGCAGCAGCAGATCCGGCTCGGACACCAGCGCCTGCGCCAGCAGCACACGACGACGCCAGCCGCCGGACAGTTCGGCGAGGGTCTTGTCGGCCGGCAATTGCAGGCGGCTCAGGGTGCTGTCGACCAGGGTCTGCAAGCGCCAGCCATCGCGGGCTTCGAGGTCGTGCTGAACGTGCATCAGCTTGTCCAGATCGGCATCGGTGACGATGTTCTGGCTCAGGTGATGGTATTCGGCGAGCAAGGCGCCGACGCCGTCGAGGCCTTCGGCAACCACGTCGAACACTGTCCGCTCGTCGGCCACCGGCAATTCCTGTGGCAATTCACCGATTTTCAGACCGGGGGCACGCCACACCGAGCCGTCATCAGGCTTCTGGTCGCCCTTGACCAGTTTCATCATGCTGGATTTGCCAGTGCCGTTGCGGCCGATGATGCACACCCGCTCACCACGGGCGATCTGCCAGGACACCTTGTCCAACAACGGCATCGCGCCGAATGCAAGGGACACATCGCTGAATTTGAGCAGGGTCATGAGCTTCTCCAAAAACCGGGCGCGCATTCTACCTGAATCGGGGCCCGAGCAGGCCGGCAATTTCGCCGCTGACGCACTCTGCACAACAATTGTTGCGAACTTGTGCTGCAAGGCCGGCAAAGCTTTCGCCGCCTGCTGGCAAAAGGCTAAGCTACAGACAATTCAGTGCGGGTTTTGGGCCGGCACTTGTCATGATTTCTCTGCCCGGATGTCTCATGCGCAGTCGCCTCTTCAGTGTTTTGTCATGTTTGCTGCTTTCCGCCGCTGCCGTTCAATCCGCCCAGGCGGTGGACCTGTCCACCCAACGCCAGTATTACGATGAAGCCAAGCGCGCCCTGGCCAAGGGCGACACCGGCCCGTATTTCCGTTACAGCCAGGCCCTCGCCGATTATCCGCTGGAGCCGTACCTCGCCTACGACGAGCTGACCGCCCGGCTGAAAACCGCCAGCAACGCGGAGATCGAAAAATTCCTCGCCGAACACGGTGACCTGCCCCAGGCCAACTGGATGAAACTGCGCTGGCTGCGCTGGCTGGCCGATCGCGGCGACTGGGCGACGTTCGTCAAGTATTACGACCCCAAACTGAATTTCACCGAACTGGACTGCCTCAACGCGCAGTACCAGATCAGCCACAACAAGAAGGCCGAGGGCTACGCCAACGCCGAGAAACTGTGGCTGACCGGTAAATCCCAGCCCGCCGCCTGCGATGCGCTGTTCGGAATGTGGGCCGCCGAAGGTCAGTTGACCGAACAGAAACGCTGGGAACGCGCCAAACTCGCCGCCCAGCACCGCAACTATCCGCTGGCCAACAGCCTGGTCAACGGCCTGACCACCCTCGCCCCGCGCGGCCGCCTGCTGGTGGACGTGGCGCAGAAACCGGAATTGCTCAACCAGCCGTCGCGCTTCACGCCGGCCGATGAACCGATGTCGGACGTGGTCAGCCTCGGCCTGCGCCGCCTCGCGCGTCAGGACCCGGACAAGGCCATGGCCCTGCTAGACGGTTATGCCAGCAGCATGCATTTCTCCCGGGATGAAAAAGTCGCGATCGCCCGGGAAATCGGCCTGACGCTGGCCCGCCGCTTCGACAGCCGCGCGCTGGACGTGATGACCAAATACGATCCGGAGCTGCGCGACAACACCGTGTCCGAATGGCGCCTGCGTCTGTTGTTGCGTCTGGCGCGCTGGGATGACGCCTACCAACTGACCCGCCGTTTGCCACAGGACCTGGCCACCACCAACCGCTGGCGCTACTGGCAGGCCCGCAGCCTGGAACTGGCGCAACCGCAGAACCCGGAAGCACAGACGCTGTACAAGAACCTGTCGCGGGAACGTGATTTCTACGGCTTCCTCGCCGCTGACCGCTCGCAATCGCCGTACTCGCTGAACAACAAGCCGCTGGTGCTCAGTCAGACGCTGATCAACAAAGTGCGCAACACCCCTGGCGTACGTCGTGCACTGGAGTTCCACGCCCGTGGGCAGATCGTCGACGGTCGCCGCGAGTGGTATCACGTCAGCCGGCATTTCAACCGCGACGAGATGGTCGCCCAGGCAAAACTGGCCTACGACCTGAAATGGTACTTCCCGGCTATCCGCACCATCAGTCAGGCGCAGTACTGGGATGATCTGGACATCCGCTTCCCGATGGCTCACCGCGACACTCTGGTACGCGAAGCCAAGGTGCGCGGCCTGCATTCGAGCTGGGTGTTCGCCATCACCCGCCAGGAAAGTGCGTTCATGGACGACGCCCGCTCCAGCGTCGGCGCCAGCGGCCTGATGCAACTGATGCCCGGCACCGCCAAGGAAACCGCGCGCAAGTTCAGCATTCCGTTGGCCTCGCCGCAGCAAGTGCTGGATCCGGATAAAAACATCCAGCTCGGCGCCGCCTATCTGAGCCAGGTGCACAGCCAGTTCAACGGCAACCGCGTGCTCGCCTCCGCCGCCTACAACGCCGGCCCCGGCCGCGTGCGCCAATGGCTGCGCGGCGCAGACCACCTGAGCTTCGACGTGTGGGTGGAAAGCATCCCGTTCGACGAAACCCGCCAGTACGTACAGAATGTGTTGTCCTATTCGGTGATCTACGGCCAGAAACTCAACTCGCCACAGCCGCTGGTGGACTGGCATGAGCGGTATTTCGACGATCAGTGATCGGGGCGCGTATCGCCGATAGATCGATGTAAACAAAAATGCCCGCATCAAGAGATGCGGGCATTTTTTATGGCGCTCTACTAGGTCGGTTACTTAGTCGGTTACTTGGTCGGTCAAAGCCTGATGACCATCACTGAACTGCAACGCCGCCAGCCGCGCATAGAGCGGATTGCTCGCAATCAGCTCCTGATGCGTACCAATCGCCACCAGTTTGCCCTGATCCATCACCGCGATCCGGTCGGCGTTTTTCACCGTGGCCAACCGGTGGGCGATCACCAGTGTGGTGCGGTTTTGCATCAGGCTCGGCAGCGCTTGCTGGATCAGGTGTTCGCTCTGGGCGTCGAGGGCGCTGGTGGCTTCGTCAAGCAACAGGATCGGTGCATCCACCAACAGCGCCCGGGCGATGGCCAGGCGCTGGCGTTGGCCGCCTGACAGGCCGAGGCCGCCGTCGCCCAGGTGGGTCTGGTAACCGTCGGGCATCTGTTCGATGAAGTCGTGGGCGTGGGCAATTTTCGCAGCTTCCCGCACCTGCTCCAGCGTGGCGGTCGGGCAGCCGTAGCGAATGTTCTCTTCGACACTGCCGAAAAACAGCGCCGGAGTTTGCGAGACCAACGCGAAGCAACGACGCAGGTCCAGCGGATCAAGGCTCGTCAGCGGCACGCCATCAATAAGGATTTGCCCTTCCCGGGGATCGTAGAAACGCAGCAACAAGTCATACACCGTGGACTTGCCCGCGCCGGAGGGCCCTACGAGCGCGAGAGTTTCGCCGGCGTTGATCGTCAGACTCAAGCCATCGACGGCGAGGCTTTCGGGACGCGAAGGGTAGGAAAAACGCACTTCCTGCAGTTCCAGCTCGCCTTCGACCCGTTCCGGCAACGTCACTAGTCCGGTGGTCGGGGGCTGGATGATGTTCTCCGAACGCAGCAGTTCGGCGATGCGCTCGGCAGCGCCGGCTGCTCGCTGCAATTCACCGATGACCTCACTCAACGTGCCAAACGCACTGCCGACGATCAGGCTGTAGAACACGAACGCCGCCAGTTCACCCGCAGAAATCCGCCCCGCAATCACGTCCATGCCGCCGACCCACAACATCACCGCGACGGCGCCGAGCACCAGCACGATCACCAGGGTGATCAGCCAGGCCCGCTGGAAAATCCGTTTGCGCGCGGTTTCGAACGCCTGCTCGACAGTACTGGCGAAACGCTCTTCATCCTGCACCTGATGGTTGTAGGCCTGTACGGTCTTGATCTGGCCAAGAGTCTCCGAAACATAGCTGCCAATGTCAGCGATCCGGTCCTGACTCAGCCGGGAGAGGTTACGCACGCGGCGGCCGAAAATCAGGATCGGCGCAATTACCAGCGGTAGTGCGATCACCACGATGCTGGTGAGCTTGGGGTTGGTGATGAACAGCAGCACCACCCCGCCGATGACCATCAGCAAATTGCGCAGGAACAGCGACAGCGACGAGCCGATCACCGATTGCAGCAGCGTGGTGTCAGCGGTCAGCCGCGACTGGATTTCCGAACTGCGGTTGTCCTCGTAAAACCCGGGATGCAGGTACACCAGATGGTTGAATACCTGTCGACGGATGTCCGCCACCACGCGCTCACCGATCCACGACACCAGATAAAAACGCGCAAACGTGCCGACCGCCAGGCCGAATACCAAAAGCATGAACAGGCCTATGGATTGATTGAGCAGGTGCGGCGACTGGGTCATGAAGCCTCGATCGACCAGCAACTTGATGCCCTGCCCCATCGACAGGGTAATGCCGGCCGTGACGATCAGCGCGAGCAGTGCGCCGAAGGCCGGCCAGCGATAGGGAGCAAGGAAATGACTGGTCAGGCGCAAGGCCCGGCGGTGGCGCGAGGAAAGCATCGGGATCATTCAGATTCACGTCGTGTGCTGATGGATAGGGCCAGCCTACAGACTCAAATGGGGTGGAACTCTGTAAATCACAATGAGTCAGGTTAAATATGACCGGTCCGACTACTCCCTAGATGCTATTGGTCTAAGGTCCGGGTTGAGACAGACGGTCATTTCTGTTTGAGTGGAGATGCCGTTCCGGACCGACCGCAGGGAGTTGTCACAGCCTGGTCACCTGACGGTTTTAATCTAGGCACACAACCTGATGAGGAGACAGGCCATGTCCTTGCAAAACAGCAGCGATGACAAAATTGAAGTGATCCGCACCAAGCCCGGCCAACCTCTGGGTTGCTCGATCATCGATAAGGATGGGCGCGAAGTGCCAATCACTGAAGACATGATCCAGGACGCCTGCCGCGAACTGGAGAAGCGATTGGTCAAGCCTGCCGAACAAGAGTGATATCGCCACCGTCTTCCTGACCCGGCCCCTGCAGGCCGGGTTTTTTCTGCCCGCTGTTTATACGGCCACAGCGCCCAACGCGGTCACGATCTGGCGCAAGGCCGGCGAATCACCGTCGATCCGCACTTTCAAACCTTCGATCTCGCGTCGCGACGGATACTGTTTGCGCAGCAAATCAAACGCGGCACGTTGCTCACCGACGCCGCCCAGCAGCGTGCGACGGAAATCCGCGTCGTCCCGGCGCGGGTCGTACACGCCACGGCACAACATCGCCAGCGCCCAGGCCGGATCGCTGTCGGCATGCAGGGAAACTTCCGACAACCATGGTGCCGGCAGCAGATCACCGAGCTGAATGCTGGCGGGCTCACCGATAAATTCGCAGTACGCCTGATAGATCTGCGCGGTGCCGCGCTGTTTGCCGTCGAGGCTGTAACCGGCAATGTGCGGCGTTGCCAGCACGCAGAGTTCGGCCAGCGCGACATCGACTTGCGGCTCGGCCTCCCAGACATCGAGCACCGCTTGCAAGTCTTCACGCTCCAGCAGCACTTCGCGCAACGCGGTGTTATCCACCACCGGACCGCGAGCCGCGTTGATCAACCAGGCGCCGGGCTTGAGCTGCTGCAAACGCTGCTCGTCGAACAAATGCCAGGTCGCACCGTCACCGCTGCGGGTCAGCGGGGTGTGCAGGCTGATCACGTCGCACTGCGCGATGACGTGCTCCAGGCTGACATAGTCGCCGCCCTCGGCCGCCTGACGCGGCGGGTCACAGACTTTCACGTTCCAGCCCAGGCCTTTGAGCACCTTGATCAGGCGACCGCCGACCTCACCGGCGCCGATCACACCGTAAGTGCGCTCACGCAAATCGACACCTTCGATTTCAGCCAGGGTCATCAGACTGCCGAGTACGTAATCAACCACGCCCCGGGCATTGCAGCCGGGCGCGCTGGACCAGGTGATCCCGGCCTCATTGAAGTAATCGAGATCCAGATGATCGGTGCCGATAGTGCAGGTGCCGACAAAACGCACCTTGCTGCCTTCAAGCAGTGCGCGGTTGACGTTGGTCACCGAGCGCACCAGCAATACATCGGCCTGTTCGACCGTGGCCCGGTCGATGGAACGGCCCGGTATCCGGCGAATCTCACCGAAACCGGCAAAAAAGGCATCGAGCAGCGGGATATTTTCGTCGGCAACAATCAGCATGGCGGGGCTCCTTGGGCGGATCGGCAGTGTAGGCGCTGGGACTGCGATGAGCCAGCAGGCTGTTCTTTCTTGATCGGTCGAAGGCGATTACAAATCCGCAACAGAGGATTTTTCCTGACCACAACGTCAGCGGCGTAGAATGCCCGGCCTTGCGCATCAACCCCTGTGGACGCTTTGCCTGTGAATTCCGTGACTGACCGCCCCGCTGCCGTTTCCCTCAACCGCCCTGCCCGGGTTCGCCTGGAGCTGAAGAATCTGCTCGGCCTGGCCCTGCCGATCATGATCGCGCAACTGGCGACCACCGCCATGGGCTTCGTCGATGCGGTGATGGCCGGGCGCGTCGGGCCGAAGGATCTCGCGGCCGTGGCGCTGGGCAACTCGATCTGGGTGCCGGTGTTCCTGCTGATGACCGGCACCCTGTTGGCCACCACGCCTAAAGTCGCCCAGCGCTTCGGCGCCGGCACCCACAGCGAAATCGGCCCGATCGTGCGCCAGGCCTTGTGGCTGGCACTGGTGGTGGGCCTGATGGCGACTACGATGCTGTTCAGCGCCGAACCGATCCTGCACCTGATGAAAGTCGATCCGGAGCTGATCGGCCCGTGCATGCAGTACCTGCACGGCATCGCCAGCGGTCTGCCAGCCGTTGCCTTCTACCATGTGCTGCGCTGCACCAGTGATGGCCTCGGCCGCACGCGGCCGGCGATGGTGCTGGGCCTGTGTGGGCTGGCGCTGAACATTCCGCTCAACTACGTGTTCATTTATGGTCACTTCGGCGTTCCGGCCATGGGCGGCGTCGGTTGCGGCTGGGCCACGGCCATCGTGATGTGGGTGATGGCGCTGGGTCTGGCCGGTTACGAGCGCTGGGCGCCGGCCTACAAGTCGAGCGAACTGTTCAGCCGTTTCGACTGGCCGCAATGGGCGGTGATCAAGCGTTTGCTGGCCATCGGTCTGCCGATCGGCATCGCGGTGTTTGCCGAGTCGAGCATTTTCGCGGTGATCGCGCTGCTGATCGGCAGCCTCGGCGCCACCGTGGTGGCCGGGCACCAGATCGCGCTGAACGTCAGCTCGCTGGTGTTCATGATTCCGTATTCGCTGGGCATGGCCGTGACCGTGCGCGTCGGCCAGGCTCTGGGCCGTGAAGAACCCCGTGAAGCGCGATTCGCAGCGGGCGTCGGCATGGGCACTGCACTGGCTTACGCCTGCCTGTCGGCGAGCATGATGCTGCTAATGCGCGAACACATTGCGGCGATCTACACGTCGGATCCGATGGTGATTCACATCGCGGCGATGCTGATCGTGTATTCGGCGCTGTTCCAGTTTTCCGACGCGATTCAGGTTACTGCCGCCGGTGCGTTGCGCGGATATCAGGACACTCGCGTGACGATGATCCTGACCCTGTTCGCCTATTGGGGCATCGGCCTGCCGGTAGGTTACGCCCTCGGCCTGACCGACTGGCTCGGCGAGCCACGCGGCCCGAGCGGCTTGTGGGAAGGCCTGATCGTCGGCCTGAGCTGCGCGGCGCTGATGCTGTCGATCCGCCTGACGCGCAGTGCACGCAAACGCATTCGCATCAGCCGTTCGATGGGCTGACCGGCCATAAAAAAAGACCTGCACATGCAGGTCTTTTTTTTGCCTTCCGATCAACCGGACTTCTTGCGAATCCAGTACAGATAGGTCCCGGCTTCTTCGTGCTGCCCCACCAGTTCATGGTCGAGAAACACGCAGAACTTGGGGATGTCGCGACGGGTCGACGGGTCGGTGGCGATCACCTTGAGCAGGCCGCCGGGCACCAGGTCACGGATGTGCTGGTGCAGCATCATCACCGGCTCCGGGCAGTTGAGGCCCGTAGCGTCGAGGGTGCCGTCGACCGGCGTATTGATCATTTCACTCATGATTCACTCCTGAAACTGGCCGGCATTGTCGCCCAATGCCGGGTGTTCGGTCACCTGTCGCGCGCTCAGCGGGCTTTGGTTTTCTTCACGTCATGGCGGCGCAAATGGCAGGTCACTTCCTCGCGGTCGTGGTAAAGCTGCTTGCAGCCGATGTCGACCTTGATCCCGCGGGCCTTGAAACCGTCGGCGATGCGTTCGAGCAGGCGCTTCACTTCAGCGTAACGCTGCTTCATCGGCAACTTGAGGTTGACCACCGCTTCCCGGCAATGCCCCTCGCCGATCCACTCTTCGAGCATCGCGGCATTGCGCGCCGGCTTCTCGACGATGTCGCAGACCATCCAGTCCACCGGTTGCTTAGGTTTGAAGGTAAAACCGTCGGCCATCAAGTGCTGCACCAGACCGGTGTCCATCAGGCTTTCGGCCATCGGGCCGTTGTCGATGGCGGTCACCAGCATGCCGCGATTGACCAGTTGCCAGGTCCAGCCGCCCGGCGCCGCGCCGAGGTCGACGCCGGTCATGTCGCTGTGCAGGCGATCTTCCCACTGATCGCGCGGGATGAAGTGGTGCCAGGCCTCTTCCAGCTTCAGGGTCGAACGGCTCGGCGCCTCACGAGGGAACTTCAGACGTGGAATGCCCATCGGCCACATCGCCGAGTTACCGGCATCGGCCAGACCTAGAAACACTTCACGGCCGCTCTTGAAGGTCAGCAGCAGACGCGGCTTGCTGGCGTCCTCCACCAGTTTGCCGGCGCCGGTCAGGGCCTTGCGCAGCGGGCCTTCGAACTTCTTGCAGAAGTTCGACAGCTCCTTGCCATCGTTGGTGTCGACGACTTCCAGCCACAGGCTGCCACACACCGGGAATTCAGCCATGTGCGCGAGGATCACGCTGATGCGGTCGGTTTCCGGCAGATCGATGAAAAACCCGCGCGCCCACTGGCGCGGGAAGATCAGCTCGGCGAAACGCTGACCGCGCATCAGGCGCTCGGCACCGTCTTCTTCGGTGCAGACGAACTCGGCGCAAGCGGTGGCCGGTTTGGCCTTGGCATAGCCGGCCACGTTGAGTTGGGCGGCGAGGTCGGAAATCTCCGAACAGACTTCGCCTTCGAAGCCTGGCCGGCAATGCATGAATAGGGTGTTCATTCTTACTCCTGGGCAGAGGGCGATCATTCATCCCCTGCGCGATGCCCAGACCCTGCATTGAAGCAAAGCCTGTCACGAAAACCGGCGCATGATAGCCCATGTCGGAACCTTGGTTCTGTCCATAGAGTCCAGTTATTAGCCAGCTACTGAAAACAGGGCTACGTTGATAGCTCTGCCCGTCCCCTCAATCCGTAGCCGTGCGGATTCAAAGGAGTGATCGTAATGCCGTCCCTCGATAGTCTGAATTCTCTGAAAACCCTCAAAGTCGATGACAAGACTTACCACTATTTCAGCCTGCCGGATGCTGCCAAAAGCCTGGGCGATCTCGACAGGTTGCCGATGTCGCTGAAAGTCCTGCTGGAAAACCTGCTGCGCTGGGAGGATGAAAAAACCGTCACCGGCGCCGACCTCAAGGCCATTGCCGCGTGGCTCAAGGAGCGCCGCTCCGATCGCGAAATCCAGTACCGCCCTGCCCGCGTGCTGATGCAGGACTTTACCGGCGTTCCCGCCGTGGTCGATCTGGCCGCGATGCGCGCCGCTATGGCCAAGGCCGGCGGTGATCCGCAACGAATCAACCCGCTGTCGCCGGTGGATCTGGTGATCGACCACTCGGTGATGGTCGACAAATTCGCCAGTGCCAGCGCCTTCGAACAGAACGTCGACATCGAAATGCAGCGCAACGGCGAACGCTACGCCTTCCTGCGCTGGGGCCAGAGTGCGTTCGACAATTTCAGCGTGGTGCCGCCGGGCACCGGGATCTGCCACCAGGTCAACCTCGAATACCTCGGCCGCACCGTATGGACCAAGGACGAAGACGGCCGCACTTATGCCTTCCCCGACACGCTGGTCGGCACCGACTCTCACACCACCATGATCAACGGCCTCGGCGTACTCGGTTGGGGCGTCGGCGGGATCGAGGCGGAAGCGGCGATGCTCGGGCAACCGGTGTCGATGCTGATTCCCGAAGTGATCGGCTTCAAACTCACCGGCAAGCTCAAGGAAGGCATCACCGCCACCGACCTGGTGCTGACCGTGACCCAGATGCTGCGCAAGAAAGGCGTGGTCGGCAAATTCGTCGAGTTCTATGGCGACGGCCTCGCCGACCTGCCGCTCGCCGACCGCGCAACCATCGCGAACATGGCTCCGGAATATGGCGCGACCTGCGGATTCTTCCCGGTCGATGACGTGACCCTCGACTACCTGCGCCTGTCCGGCCGTCCGCCTGAAGTGGTGAAACTGGTCGAGGCCTACACCAAGGCTCAGGGCCTGTGGCGCCTGCCCGGTCAGGAACCGGTGTTCACCGATAGCCTGGCGCTGGACATGGGCAGCGTCGAAGCCAGCCTCGCCGGGCCTAAACGTCCGCAAGACCGTGTCTCGCTGCCGAATGTCGGCCAGGCGTTCAGTGACTTCCTCGACTTGCAATTCAAACCTACCAGCAAGGAAGAAGGACGCCTGGAAAGCGAAGGCGGCGGTGGCGTGGCGGTGGGCAATGCCGATCTGGTCGGCGAAACGGACTACGAGTACGACGGCCACACCTATCGCCTGAAAAACGGCGCCGTGGTGATTGCCGCGATCACCTCCTGCACCAACACCTCCAACCCCAGCGTGATGATGGCCGCCGGCCTGCTGGCGAAAAAAGCCGTGGAAAAGGGCCTGACCCGCAAGCCGTGGGTGAAGAGCTCACTGGCACCGGGTTCGAAAGTCGTCACCGATTACTACAAGGCCGCCGGATTGACTCAGTACCTCGATCAGCTCGGTTTTTCGCTGGTCGGTTACGGCTGCACCACTTGCATCGGCAACTCCGGGCCGCTGCCGGAACCGATCGAAAAAGCCATTCAGAAAGCCGACCTGACCGTGGCTTCGGTGCTGTCCGGCAACCGCAACTTCGAAGGTCGGGTGCATCCGCTGGTAAAAACCAACTGGCTGGCCTCGCCGCCGCTGGTGGTCGCTTACGCCTTGGCGGGCAGTGTGCGCACCGACATCAGCAGCGAACCGCTGGGCAATGACCAGCAGGGCAATCCGGTTTACCTGCGTGACATCTGGCCGAGCAGCAAGGAAATCGCCGACGCGGTGAATCAGGTCAACACCGCAATGTTCCACAAGGAATACGCCGAAGTGTTCGCCGGTGACGAACAGTGGCAAGCCATCGAAGTGCCGCAAGCCGCGACCTACGTCTGGCAGGCGGATTCGACTTACATCCAGCACCCGCCGTTCTTCGACGACATTGCCGGGCCATTGCCGGTGATCGCCGATGTGAAAGGTGCGCGAGTGCTGGCGCTGTTGGGCGATTCGGTGACCACCGACCACATCTCCCCCGCCGGCAACATCAAGGCAGACAGCCCGGCCGGGCGTTACCTGCGCGAACAAGGCGTCGAGCCACGGGACTTCAACTCCTACGGTTCGCGCCGGGGCAACCACGAAGTGATGATGCGCGGCACCTTCGCCAACATCCGTATCCGCAACGAAATGCTCGGCGGCGAAGAAGGTGGCAACACGATCTACATTCCGACCGGCGAGAAACTGGCGATCTACGACGCGGCCATGCGTTATCAGGCCTCAGGCACGCCGCTGGTGGTGATTGCCGGGCAAGAATACGGCACCGGTTCCAGCCGCGACTGGGCGGCCAAGGGCACCAATCTGCTGGGGGTGAAAGCGGTGATCGCCGAAAGCTTCGAGCGGATTCACCGTTCCAACCTGGTGGGCATGGGCGTGCTGCCGTTGCAGTTCAAGCTGGATCAGAACCGCAAAAGCCTGAACCTTACCGGCAAGGAAACCCTGGATATTCAGGGGCTGAGCGGTGTCGAGTTGACGCCACGGATGAACCTGACCCTGGTTATCACCCGTGAAGACGGGCGTCAGGAGAAAATCGAAGTGCTGTGTCGCATCGACACCCTGAACGAGGTGGAGTACTTCAAGTCCGGCGGGATCCTGCATTACGTGTTGCGCCAGTTGATCGCCTCGTAAAACCTGCAGATGCAGAAACACCGCCAATTGGCGGTGTTTCTGTTTGGGCACGGCACTTTCCTGTGGACGAAAAAAAACCCGCCGAAGCGGGTTTTTCCCAAGACCATTATCGACTCCCTGTCGGCAGCGATCCTTGCTAATGGTCGATCATCCGTGATCCTGAAACACTCCCTGTGCTTCAGTTGATGAGGCTAGATTACGCTGTGGATCCAATCGGCAATAGTCGAAATAGCTACCATCGCGTGTAAGACATTCGCTATAGCGGGCCTTCCGAAAACCCTTAGACGTGTCAGGCATCGAGCGCAGAAGCCGCCAGCTGCGCGACTTTCAGCTGCCCTTTTGCCGCAGTTTGCTCGTCATCCTCCAGAAACCATGCGGCAGACAGTCCGGCGAACGCCAGTACCCATTGCAGCAGGCGTTTTCGCTCGATTCCCGCTGCTTCGCAGATCACGTCGACTTGTCTCCGAAAGCGCTCGGGGTCGGTGGCGGTGGGCAATTCCGGGTTGCAGATCAGGTTGGCATAGTCATAACCGCGCTCGCCCTGCACCCGCTTGGGGTCGATGGCCAGCCAGCCCCGTGGGCCGAAATCGAGGACGTTGTCGTGGTGCATGTCGCCGTGCAACACCACCACATCCTGCGGTTCGGCAAGCAAGGCCTGGGCGGTTTGCAGGCAATCGGCATATGGGCCGCCGTATCGGGCTGCGGCCACTCGTAATGAAGCGAACCAAGGCGTCAGTTCCACTAACGGCGGTGGCGGCGTTGGTCGCGGTGCGTGTAGGCGCGCCAGCGCTCGGCACATGATCCGCGTGGACTCGTCGTCCTCGCCGTTGAGCGCCATGTGCATCAGCGAGCGCTGGCCCATCGCCCGCTCCAGCAACAGGCCTTCGTCGTGATGGGCGAGCACCCGGGCGGCGCCGTCGCCGTCCCACCAGGTCATCAGCAGGTTGCCGTATTTTTCTTCGTCGTCCACCGCGACTTTCAGCATCGCCGGAGTATCGTCCTGACGCACCGGCAACAGGCGGCTGCCCGGGGTGATGATCGGCTCGCCGTCCGGCGCCAGCGCCCAGCGTTCAAGCCACGGCGTAAACAGGTCGGGATCAGCCACCTTCACGCTCACGGGCCCGGTCGCTCTCCGCGAGGAAGCGCTCCAGCCGACTCAACTGTTCCTCCCAGCCCCGACTGTCCATGTAGTACGCCTCTTTCTGACGCACGTCGGGAATGTGTGCAAAACCTGACTCGGAGACTTTCAGCAGCGTGCCGTTCTCGTAGTCCTGCAGTTCGAATCTGACCAGGGTGGTCGGTTCCTGCGAGTAGTCGATTTTCGGATTTACCGCATAGGGATGCCAGCGGAAGGAGAACAGTTGCTGCGGCTCGACCCGCTCCACCAGCACGTTCCAGAGCACATGTTCATAACCGGGGTATGTGACCTGCCCCTGCGTCCATTCGCCGGCGATAAACCGCCGGCCCTCCAGCGCAACGCCGAACCACTGGCCGAACGCTTCGGCATCGACCAGGGCGCGCCAGACATGGGAGCGCGGCGACCTGAGCATGATTTTACGTTCAAAGCTGTTGGGTACTGGTTTCATACGTCACCTCCTGTTTTGAACAGTAGGCTTGTATGACCACATGTCCAATCCGAAGTTGTATCAATCCGGTGCAACGGTCAGGTCTGATTGAAATATCCGGCAGTATTTTGCGGCGCCGGTTCGTCAGAATGCGCACGGATCAGCGCTGCGAAACTGATAACGTTCGCAGCGAACTGAACGACACAAGGACGTCATCATGCAGCCTTCTCTCCCCGAACGTTACCGTGGCGCCCTCCTCGGCCTGGCCTGCGGCGATGCCGTGGGAACCACCGTCGAATTCCAGCCGCGCGGCAGCTTCCTGCCCCTGACCGACATGGTCGGTGGCGGGCCGTTTCGCCTGAAGCCCGGTCAATGGACCGACGACACCTCGATGGCGTTGTGCCTGGCGGAAAGTCTGCTGAACAAAAACGGCTTCGATGCCGCTGACCAGATGGGCCGCTATCTGAACTGGTGGCAATGGGGCTATCTGAGTTCGACCGGCGAATGTTTTGATATTGGCATGACCGTGAGTCAGGCGCTGGATCGCTATCAACACACCGGAGAGGCGTTTGCCGGCTCCACCGATCCCTACAGCGCCGGGAACGGCTCGTTGATGCGACTGGTGCCCGTGGTGCTGTTTTATTTCCCCGATGCCCGGAAAACCAGGCGATTCGCCGCCGACAGTTCACGCACCACGCACGCGGCGCCCGAGGCCATCGAATGTTGCCAGCTGTTTGCCGAACTGCTTGGCAAGGCTCTGGAAGGCGCATCGAAAGCGCAACTGCGCACCCTGCCGCAAACAGCCTTCAGTCAGCCCAAGGTGGCGGCGATTGCCCGGGGCGAGTACCTGCACAAGACCGAGCGCGACATTCGCGGCAGTGGCTACTGCGTCGAATCCCTGGAAGCAGCGTTAGGGTGCTTCCAGCACACCGACAGCTTTGCCGCGGCCGTCCTGCAAGCGGCGAATCTGGGCGATGACGCGGACACCACGGCCGCCATCGTCGGCCAGTTGGCCGGCGCCTTTTACGGCGTGCAGGGAATACCGTCAGGGTGGCTGGAAAAACTGCATGACGGAGAGGAAATTGCCGCGACAGCGGAGCGGTTGCTCAACGCATCAAGGCAGCATAAATCCTGATGGCGCCACGAAGTCGCTAAACTGCCCGGCACGTTCATTCACCAAAGCGAGATGACTCATGTCCCCACGCCTGCTTCTGGCCCTGACACCCTTTCTTTTCACTTCTGTTGCTCACGCTGCCGTGGACTGCGCCAATGCCAGCGATCAGGCGACGATGAATCAGTGCGCTGCGCAGGAAAACAAGGCGGCGGACAAGGAGTTGAACACGGTTTATCAGCAGATCACTGCTCGGTTGAAGGACAACCCTGATGGCAAGAAACTGCTGGTGAGCGCGCAACGGGCATGGATCGGCTTTCGCGATGCCGAGTGCAAGTTTTCGGCATCCGGCGTGGCAGGCGGGAGTGTTTATCCGTTGATCTACAACAATTGCATCGCCTCGGTGACAAAAACGCGAACCGAGGCGCTCAAACAGTATTTGAAATGCGAAGAAGGTGACATGAGCTGCCCAGTGCCCGGGGCCTGATTTTCGGGGCGGTTTAGAGAGCCCCTTCGCGAGCAAGCCCGCTCCCACATTTGAACCGCATTTCAAATGTGGGAGCGGGCTTGCTCGCGAAGGCGTCATCCCTGACGCCGCTAATTACCGAACAAAAATCTGCGCCGTAGTAATCGCCATATCCCCACCCGGCAACTTGATGCTGCCGGTCTGTTTCATGGTCTCGGCATCAAAGATCGCCACGTCGTTGAAGGTCCCGGCCAGATAGATCTTGCTCCCGTCCTTGTTGAACGAAATGCAGTAGTAGGAATGGTCCAGTGTCGCCGCCTGTATCAGCTTTTTCTGCTTGATATCGTACTTGGCCAGACGATTGAGCACGCCGAACATCAGGTTCGGATCCTTGGGCGAGCGCATACCGCTGAAGTAGATCTCGGTCAGCGGGCCGAAATCGGTGGTTTCGGTCTTGCCGGTTTTCAGATCGACGCTGAACAAGCCGTACAGGTATTCAGCGGTGGCCGGGTCCTGCTTCTTGTCCTTGAACCTGGCGGCGGTGTACAGCAGCGAGAAATCGTGGCGGTAAGTCTGCTGGTTCCACACGTAAAGCACGTCCGGCGCGCTGTAGTTCGGGCGTTTCCAGTGACGGCTGGGGATCAGCACGTCGAACTTGCCGCTCTTCACATCGACCTTGTACACATCAGCGCCAGCCACATAGAGCGTGCCGTCATCGCCGCTCTGCATGATCGTCAACTGCCGTGGCGCCGGGAAGCTGCGCACCGGTTTGGCGTCCATCCCGGCGTCGGTGGCGTAGACATCCAGACGCGGTTGTTTGACCTCGTAGCGGTCGTTGAGCATCTGGGTCGGGTTGGCGATGGTGTACAGCTCCTTGCCGTCATGGCTGACGGTAAAGGCGAACATTGACCGCGCTTTCTCCCCCGGCTGCTGGGTGATGCTGGCGTGGAACACCTGCTTGCAACTGTCCAGTTCGACACCGTAGACATCAGCGTAATGGTTGTTCAGCACGTACGCGGTCTTCCGATCCGGCGACAGCTGCACGGTGCCGGGGCCAAAGGCGTCAGGCATCTTGCAGGTCTTGTACAGGCTGTCGGTCGCCAGGTCGATGACGTGCAGGTTGTTCGGATAGTTAGTGGTCAACATGTACTCGTGACCGTCTTGTAGCGCGGTGTTCTCATCGGCCAGAACCGGGAGCGAACAGGCGCTCAGAACCGCGAGTGCGGCAAGGCCGCAGGCTTTGTTGAGGCTAGGCATGCTGGAATCCTTCTTCTTAGCGATCACTTGTCTTTCGGGAAGACAGTGCCGAGGTTGCGCCAGTTGTCGTTGGACGCCTGGGCATCCTTGTTCCAGTCCGGGTAGGTGCTCATCATGTCCGGCACCTGAGCCGGCCACCAGCACGGATCGGAGCAGCCGTAGAGGTCAGCCTCCATCGGCTGGCACAGCGACGACACCCCGCCGAACGCATCGATTTCCCAACCCGGGTCGGTGGTCGAGGCACAGCCGGCGACGGAGCTCATCGCCACCACTTCTTCGATGCGGTTCTCGTCCGCGGCCTGATCCAGCTTCAACGCTTTGTTATTGATTGCCTTGAGATGTTTCATATCAGTGAGCCTTGCGCGGAGTGATGTAGCTGCTGATGAACGCAGGGTTGTTGGCCATGATCCGGGTGTAGACTTCAATGCCGAAGTCGACCCAGTCACGCATCAGTTCGCAGTAGTGATAAGTCGGGTGCGCCGGATCGCCGTAGCGGGCATAACTCTCGTGGTAGCAGCCGCCGGAGCACAGGTTGCGGATCTGACAGTCATGGCAACCGGTGTTGGTGCGATCCAGGCGCTGGGACAGGAAGTCGTTCAACTCAACCTGCTTAACGCCGCTGTGGACGTTGCCAAAGGTCGGCAGCGACGAGCCGGTGAAGCGATGGCACAGGTTGAGTTCGCCCTTGTGATCGACCGCCAGCATCTTCAATCCGGCACCGCACGGCAGGGCTTTTTTGTGGCCTTCGTGGATATCGGTGATCAACTGATGCAGGTTGGAAAAACCAATGTTGCGGTGCTCCAGCGCAGCCTCCAGATAACGCCGACCGAGGCGTTTCATGCTGGCAAAGACTTCGATCAATTCGTCAGTGGTCAGGTTGAAGCTGCTGATATCGCCGGAGGTCACCGGAGCAAATCCGACCTCGGCAAACCCCAACTCGTTGAACAGGTGATCCCAAATGGTTTCAACGTCGGTGACGCCCGTGGTCAGGGTCACCCGCGCACCGACCGGACGGCTGTTGTAACGCGAAAGCAGCATTTCAGCCTTGCGCCGCACCACGTCATAGGTGCCCTGCCCGCCCACGGTGATGCGATTGCGGTCGTGCACGGTTTTCGGTCCGTCGATGCTCACTGACAAGCCGAAGCGGTAGGCATTCAGGTAGTCCACGGTTTCTTCGGTGAGCAGCGTGGCATTGGTGGTCATCACGAACTCGACGAACTTGCCGGCCTCGGCAAACCGCTTTTCGCAGTAATCGACCATGTACTCGATCAGCTTGCGATTGCTCAGCGGCTCGCCGCCGAAAAACACCACGGTGAACCGCTCTTCGTCGGGGGACTCACGCAGCAACATTTCCACCGAGGCGATGGCGGTTTCGACGTCCATCTTCTTGCCGGCGGACGGCTTGTCGAGGTCTTCCTTGTAGCAGTAGGTGCAGCTCAGGTTGCAGCCGGTGTTGACGTTGAGCACCACGGTGTTGATCGCCGTGCGCTCGACACGTTTGACCGCGATGTCCGGCGTCAGCGGCGAGCCGTCGCTGACCAGTTCCAGCGAAATCAGCTCGCGCAGGGTCTCGTTGATTTCCTCGCCGTTGAACCGCGCGCCGAGGCGCTGGATCAGGTCTTCCGAGGAGCAACCGGGGCCGCGCAACGCATCAATGATAGTCCCGGTCAGTTCATCGCTGGCGAACAGCGAACTGCTGGGGATGTGGAACAGCATGCGGTCGGCGTCGACGTGCACTTCGTGCAGATTACGTTCGACCAGATTCAAGATAGCGCCCATTGCAAACCTCCTGTGCAAGCCCCGCTTGGGGGACTTGCGGTCATTCCGAAAAGTGTCTGAATCGCTGTCGCTCAGCTCAACTCACGTTTCAACATCAGGGAATGGGTGGATTGTTCCAGCGTTGCACGGTGACGATCAGGTGGCCTTCGCCGGTCAGGGATTTCCCTGCGTCGTCGACGGCGGCGATCACCTTGAGGTTGCCGGCATTGTTGGTGGACATCTTGCGTGCCGGATTCGGCCCGGCATCGCCCGGGGTGAACACGCCCGCGTCGGTCTGCATGGTGCCGGCGAACTTGACGTCCTCGTCCTCTTTGGCGCGCTCGTCGAAGGCTTCGACTTTCCATTGCGCCGGGAACACGCCGATGCGATACGGCTTGCCGTCGGCACCCTTGCCCCAGGCTTCGGCATCGAAGCGGCCCTGGACTTTCGGCGTCGAACCGCCGCCCTCGCCGATCCGTGCCACCGAGAATTCCGGCACCACTTTGACCGAGGCGATCCTGCTGTACACCGACAGGCTCGGGCCTTTCAGGCTGCCGACGCTGACCGCGCGCAGGCCCGGCTGGGCATTCGCTGCCGCTTTTACTTTGACCTTGATCCGGTCGGCGTTCTGCTCGACCACTTCGACCACGTCCACGCCTTTACCGAAGTTCGGTTTGCCGCTCAGACCGCTGCCAATCAGGGTCACTTCAGTTTCGCTGCCTGCCTTCACATAACCTGGCTGCACCGCCAGCAAACGCTGCGAACCCTGTTTGGCGGCGACAAAGTCCAAACCGCGCTCATCGTGCTCGGCCTCGAACATCCGGCCCTGCATGGCGTTGCCTTGTGCGGCGAACACCTGACGCATGGTCACGCCATCGACGGTCACGTTGCCGCGCCATTCGTAGCCGCTGTAAAGGATTGCGCTGCCATCGCCGTTGAACGGGCTGCCGTCGGCGTACTGACCTTTGACGGCGACCTTGAAGGTGTCACTGCCATCGGCGGTGACGCTCATGGTGCCGGCCAATTCACCCTTGCCCGGCAAGTGGCCGCTGAAGCTCCAGTCGCCGACCAAAGCTTCCGCTTTCGGTGCGGTTTTGATCCAGGACTGCCACGCCGGGTTGTCCAGCGGATAACGCTTGGCCAGCAGCGGGACCATTTCCTTGCGGGCGATATCGAACCAGTCACGATCACGGGACATGGCCTGATATTCCAGCGACGGCCATTGACCGAGGTGGAAATTCACCAGACGTTCCCATTCCTGAGCCGGACGCCGTTGCAGGGCGATCCGCGCACCGGAGTGGCAGCGTCCGCACATCTGCGCGGTTTTCTCGTCGAACTGCTCGACGGTGTTCAACCGCCGTTCCAGTGCGTAACGCACGCCATCGGTTTCGCTGGGCGCCAGGCCCTGGGTGTCGGCGAGGTATTTGACCAGCGTGCGACGGTCGTCATCACTGATCTGCAAACCGTGCATGGTCTGCATCCGGGCGATGCTCATCAGCCAGCCTTCCGGGGTCTTGCGCTGGTGGCTGATGCGGCTCAACTGGTCGCCGGCTTCAGGGGTGTGACAGCCCTGGCAGGTTTCCTTGAGGATGGTCTGGGCATCGCGGGCTGCCAGACTGTACGGCGAATGCAGGGCCACGCAAGCGGCCACGGCCAGCAGGCTGGCGCTCATGCCTGATCGGAGTTTTCTCTTCATCAACGTCGAACCTCGCACGGTGCTTTCTTATTGTTGTGGCTTATCGTTTTTATGGTTTCTGCCGTTCGTGGCGATGCACGAACGGAGGCAAGCGAAACGTCTGCTGTGAGCAATACACGGAGCGTGCCAGCTTGCCGATAAGCTTTTCAATCAAGCAGTTACGTGAAGATCAAGGCGAAGTGGCGGTGCCGCCGGTGCTTGCCGGCGTCCAATTTCGCGACAGCTGTTGCAGTCTGAGACAAGCATAGTTGTTGCGGCGTCAGCGACATTGCGTCACGCGACAGATGACCCGGAGCTGGCAGTATCCCCCATGAAAAACCTCCAGAAGAGTGACGCCTGCCGAACCCGCACGAAAACAAGCCCCGCCAATGACGGGGCTCTTGTATTGGTTGTTTACCCGCGCCTAGCGAACAGAGTTGTCCGGGTGAACCTTGTAACGCCCACAATGGTTGCAAACCATCGAGCATTCACAGTGGGCGCCGGCCTTGGCTGCCAATGCCGCGGAATCACGCTGGGCCGCTTGAATTCGACGATCCCGGTGATACGCATACATGAGCAGCATACTGACGCCCATACACCACAGCCCCACAATTAAAGCCGCCATCATTTTCCCTCCATCATGGCAACACCGAATGAGGTAACGATTACGAAAAAACTGGTTGAAGCCATCCACGCACCTGCCCGAATCGTATCGACATCGGTCAAGTCGCCGATCAATAGCGCCGCAATCCCTGTCACCAGAAATCCAGTCCCCACGCCCATCGTAAAATTGGTTAGCCATCGAATGGTTAAGTTGTTCATCGACATCCCTGTGAAGACACTGACCCGCCAAATCCGTGGCAGGAAAACCCTATACACCAAGCAACTTAGCTCGTACCTCATGCCTCCACCAGTCGGTAAAAACTGTCAGACGCGCGACTTTTCCTACACCTGAAACGGCCCGACTTCGCCAAGGCCCCGTGACAGCTGGATTGGCTTTGTAGGACGCGTATCTTGCTTCTCAACGGGTGTCGCGTTTTGAGACAAATTCACCCTCATTGCCACTCAAACTCTTCCTCCTTTCGCCCGTGCAACCGGGCTGTGCGCCACCTTCGAGCATTTGGCACAACCATTGCGAAAGCCCCTCTCGATCCCATCGAACAACAAGAGGTTTCGCCATGCCCCTGCCCTATCTGCTCCCTGCCACCTCGGCCTTTATCCAGCGCCCGCCACGCATGCTGATCGGCGGCGACTGGGTCGAAGCCACCGACGGCCAGACCATGCCGCTGCACAACCCGGCCACCGGTGAAGTGCTGTGCGTGGTACCGCGCGCCACGCCGGAAGATGTCGACCGCGCGGTGCTCGCCGCCCGGCAAGCCTTCGATGATTCAGCCTGGAGCCGAACCCGTCCGCGCGAGCGGCAGAACCTGCTGTGGAAACTCGCTGACCTGATGCAGCGCGACGCCGAGCTGCTGGCGCAACTGGAATGCCTGAACAACGGCAAGAGCGCGGCGGTGGCGCAGGTGATGGACGTGCAACTGGCCATCGACTTCCTGCGCTACATGGCCGGTTGGGCGACCAAGATCGAAGGTTCCAGCGTCGACGTCTCGTTGCCGCTGATGCCCGGCGATCAGTTCCACAGTTTCATTCGTCGCGAAGCGGTGGGCGTGGTCGGCGCCATCGTCGCCTGGAACTTCCCGTTGCTGCTGGCCTGCTGGAAGCTCGGCCCGGCGCTGGCCACCGGTTGCACCGTGGTGCTCAAACCGGCCGACGAAACCCCGCTGACCGCGCTGAAACTGGCGGAGCTGGTGCTGGAAGCGGGTTACCCGGAAGGCGTGTTCAACGTGGTCACCGGCACCGGCATCACCGCAGGCTCCGCCCTGACCCACAATCCGCTGGTCGATAAGCTGACCTTCACCGGCTCCACCGCCGTGGGCAAGCAGATCGGCAAGATCGCCATGGACTCGATGACCCGGGTCACCCTGGAACTGGGCGGCAAATCACCGACCATCGTCATGGCCGACGCCGACCTGAAAACCGCCGCGGCGGGTGCGGCCAGTGCGATTTTCTTCAACCAGGGCCAGGTCTGCTGCGCCGGTTCGCGCCTGTATGTGCAGCGCAAGCATTTCGACAATGTGGTGGCCGATATCAGCGACATCGCCAATGCGATGAAGCTCGGCAACGGCCTCGACCCAAGCATCGATATGGGCCCGCTGATTTCCGCGCGTCAGCAGGAGCGGGTCTACAACTATATCGAAATGGGCCGGGAAAGCGGGGCGACCATCGCCTGCGGTGGCGAGCAGTTCGGGCCGGGGTTCTTCGTCAAGCCGACGGTGATTGTCGATGTCGATCAGCGGCATTCGCTGGTGCAGGAAGAGATCTTCGGGCCGGTGCTGGTGGCGATTCCGTTCGATGACGAGGCCGATGCGCTGCGCATGGCCAATGACAGCCCTTACGGATTGGGCGCGAGCATCTGGTCGAACGACCTGGCGGCGGTGCACCGGATGATTCCGCGGATCAAATCGGGATCGGTGTGGGTCAACTGCCACAGCGCGCTGGATCCGGCGCTGCCGTTTGGCGGCTACAAGATGTCCGGAGTCGGGCGCGAGATGGGGTATGCGGCGATCGAGCATTACACCGAACTGAAGTCGGTGTTGATCAAGTTGTAGGAGATCAAGATCAAAAGCCCACCCTCACCCCAGCCC
>NZ_POHV01000296.1:0-202 GCF_002884345.1 Pseudomonas sp. GW456-12-10-14-LB2 | reverse complement strand
AAGTCGTAACAAGGTAGCCGTAGGGGAACCTGCGGCTGGATCACCTCCTTAATCGACGACATCAGCTGCTCCATAAGCTCCCACACGAATTGCTTGATTCATTGAAGAAGACGAAAGAAGCAGCCCGAAATTGGGTCTGTAGCTCAGTTGGTTAGAGCGCACCCCTGATAAGGGTGAGGTCGGCAGTTCGAATCTGCCCAGA
>NZ_POHV01000295.1:0-229 GCF_002884345.1 Pseudomonas sp. GW456-12-10-14-LB2 | reverse complement strand
CTCCAACAAGATCGAGTATTTCTCGTGCAAGTAAGTGATAGTCCATGACTTCCTCCCTGGAAGATTCACAGGCGAAGGTGGTTCTCATCGACGGCTACCCGGACTACGCCGCCCGCTTCAGCCAGTCGGGCTCGAGCTTGAGTCGCAGTCATCCCCAACAGCACCATGACAATGGCCGTCTTGGCATGTCCGCCAGCCTCGTGCAACGCCGTGATGGCATCATCACAGG
>NZ_POHV01000294.1:0-231 GCF_002884345.1 Pseudomonas sp. GW456-12-10-14-LB2 | reverse complement strand
AACAATGTCTTCGCCGAAGCATAGTATCGTCTTCAACAAAGTGATCCCGGCACGCCAGGCCGATAGGCACGGCGTGATCGCAATTCGGTACGGCCTCGACAATTAAACGCGCGCGAATGCGCAGGAGCGACGAATAGCGCCGCACCGGATCCGGCGATAACGCGTCGGCGATCGGGTGTTACCACGGCAATGGCTCGCCGGCGAAGCCGCTGAACATCGTGTCTTCTGGAA
>NZ_POHV01000293.1:0-238 GCF_002884345.1 Pseudomonas sp. GW456-12-10-14-LB2 | reverse complement strand
GGACGATCCTCGGCATCCGCTCGATCGCGCTGAGCCAGGCCTACGGGGCGGGCGGGCGCGGCGCCCTCAAGTGGGACTGCGCCCGGACGCACGGCGCGAAGGTCGTCCGGAAGATCCTCGAGACCGGGATCGAGCCCGGCATCCTGGTCAACGTCAATTTCCCGGATTGCGAGCCGGCCGACGTGCATGGCGTCGCGGTCGCCGCGCAGGGCTTCCGCAATCAGGCGCTGCTGTCGAT
>NZ_POHV01000292.1:0-239 GCF_002884345.1 Pseudomonas sp. GW456-12-10-14-LB2 | reverse complement strand
AACTGCCATTGTGCGGACCACTGTGCACGGGGGTAAGACGCCTGGGATCCTTGCAAAAGGATCTTTCCCCTCCAGTGGAGGAGAAATTGCGGTATCCATTCACTTGGCTCAATCCCTGAATGTGCAGATCGGAGACACGGTCTCCGTTGGATCTGGTTCCACATCATTGCTTCGGATCAGTGGTCTCATCGTTCAACCGCTGAGCCCAGAGCTGGACTTTGCCAGCCGGACGGTTCCCG
>NZ_POHV01000291.1:0-239 GCF_002884345.1 Pseudomonas sp. GW456-12-10-14-LB2 | reverse complement strand
CCCTTGCGCGACCTGATCGGCGCCTATGCCGGCGAGATCGGCCAGACCCAGTTCCTGCCGTCGTCCTACATCAAATACGGCGTCGATTTCGACGGCGACGGCCATGTCGACCTCCGCCACAGCGTCGCCGACGTGCTCGCCTCGACCGCGAACCTGCTGCACTCGAACGGCTTCAAGATGGGCCAGCCCTATGACGAAGGCTCAGCCAATTTCGACGCGATGCGCGAGTGGAACAGGGC
>NZ_POHV01000290.1:0-241 GCF_002884345.1 Pseudomonas sp. GW456-12-10-14-LB2 | reverse complement strand
CCCCCAGGGGGGGGCGAGGGGGAAAGGGAGCCGATTTGCGCTGGTTTTCAAACCTGAGTTCGACTCGATATCTCAGGTCGGTGCACCTCGAATAATCTACTCCGTCAGTCCCCTCTCCCTCCGGGCGGTCCGACGTTTCGGGAGGGCTAGGGTGAGGGGGCTTTTGATTCAAGCCCCCATAAGCGGAAATCCGCTCATTCATTCCGGATCATCGGCAAAATCCCGCTCAACTCATCTCCCC
>NZ_POHV01000289.1:0-241 GCF_002884345.1 Pseudomonas sp. GW456-12-10-14-LB2 | reverse complement strand
GTGTCACCGACAAACCAGCAAGGCAAATCAGGACCGTCAGACCCCAACAACGACTCGGCAATTGAATGGTGTTCAATTGTTATCCGGTTGCCAACGCCGAGGAGTCGCCAATGTCATCGCAAAACCCCACAACTGTGGCCTGGTGGAGTGTGCGCATGAGAGCCACTGGGACCCTCGATGACGAGCCCTATCACGTCAGCGGAGCCGAGTCACTCGTTGCACCGGGTATGATCGAGCAGAC
>NZ_POHV01000288.1:0-241 GCF_002884345.1 Pseudomonas sp. GW456-12-10-14-LB2 | reverse complement strand
GTTCTACGGCGGCCTCGTGCGCACCAAGAACATGCTGTCGGTGCTGACCCAGGTGTTCGCGATCGTGTCGATCGTCGGCCTGCTCTGGGTGTTCTACGGCTACAGCCTCGCCTTCACGAGCGGCGGCGGCCTCAACGACTTCGTCGGCGGCTTCTCGAAGGCGTTCCTGAAGGGCGTCGACGCGAACTCGACGGTCGCGACCTTCTCGAACGGCGTCGTGATCCCGGAATACGCCTATCTG
>NZ_POHV01000028.1:0-89697 GCF_002884345.1 Pseudomonas sp. GW456-12-10-14-LB2 | reverse complement strand
CACCCGCTCCCCCTGCAAAAAGCTCCTCGGCGGCCCGTCATTGAGGCTCAGTATCGCCACCGCCCCGCGGCTCCCCGCCATCACCCCACTGACCTTGATCTCCACCGGCGCCGTGCGGTTGGAGAACCACTGCAACGCCGGGTTGTCGCTGCGTGCGGCAAGCAGTTGCGGGGTGGCGGCCGGGGTGTGGGATTCGGCGGTGGTCAGGAGCAGGGATGACCAGGTGGCGATGCCGACCAAGGCGGCCAGCAGTGCGGCGGCCTGGGTGATTTGGGGGGGTGAAAAGCGTGCGGTGTATCTCATGGGCTGAATCTCCTTTTAGTCCCGGTGACCAGACTACGCCGCAATTCTCACGGTTTTATTTCACACGCCTTACATGTTGGCCGTGCAGGATGGTTTTTTGGGACGGGGCTGGACGCAAGGGAGTGCGCATTCGATGAACCGGTGCAGGCAGCAGGGTTTTACGCTGATCGAGTTGATGGTGGTGCTGGTGATCATCGGTATCGCCAGTGCGGCGATCAGTTTGAGTATCAAGCCCGATCCGTTGCAGTTGCTGCGCAAGGACGCCGAGTGCGTGGCGCAGTTGCTGCAGATTGCCCAGGCTGAGGCCCGCGCCGATGGGCGGCCGATTGCGTGGTTGAGCGATGGCAAGGGGTTTCGGTTCAGTCGGCGCAGTGACAGTGGCAAGGGCTTTGATCATTTCGATCGGGACCCGCAGTTGCGGCCGCGTCCCTGGCAGAGTCCGAAGCTGGAGGTGCGGGTGGAGCCGAAGCAGAAAGTGGTGCTGAACGCGGAGTGGATCAATCCGCCGCTGCAGTTGACGCTGTCTGACGGGCTCAATCGGTTGAGTGTGCTGCGCGATGCTTCGGGCCGGATTAGCGTGCAATGAACAGACAACAAGGTTTTACGCTGATCGAGGTGATGGTCGCGATTCTGTTGATGGCGGTGGTCAGTTTGATTGCCTGGAAGGGGCTGGACAATGTCACCCGCGCCGACAGCCATTTGCAGGCCAGTGGTGAGCAGAGCGACAGCCTGTTGCGGGCGTTGAATCAGATGCAGCGGGATGTGGAGATGCGCGCCGGGATCGAGCTGACGGAGCCGAAGAAGGTCGGCACCGAGGATGAACCAGCGACGGCGCCGCCAGCCGTTACCGTGCGCAGCAGTGACAGCAAGGGGTTTCGGCTGGACATCATTCGTAGCGCGGCGGATCAGCCGGGGGCGTTGCAGCGGGTGCGCTGGTGGCTCAAGGGGGACACGTTGTATCGCGCGGTGGCGCCGGCGCGGAGTCGCTATCCGTTGCCGGCGCCGACGGCTGGGGTGGCGGTTTTGGGTGAGGTGAGTGATTTGCAGGTGCGGGTTTGGGAGGTGGACAAGGGGTGGCGGCAGTTGAGTGGGAATCGGCGGGAGGATCCGTTGGGGCTGGAGGTGCGGTTGACTCGGGAGACGCCGCAGGGGGTGGAGAAGTATCGGCAGGTGATGGGGCCGCTCCAATAACTGGGTTCACTGAGATCCCTGTGGGAGCTGCGGTGCGACGATTCGACTTGCCAGCGATGGGGCCTGCACATCCAACATCTCATTGCCTGACATACCGCTATCGCTGGCAAGCCAGCTCCCACAGGGTTTTAGGGTGTTTGTGGGTGATGTGTTAGTTAGTTAGCTGAGGACGACTACGCCGCCCGGCAACTCGGTGCATTTGACGCCGTAGGCATCGCGAATCAAAGCGCCTACGCCGGCCAGTTGGTCAAGGGAGAAACGCGCCTGCACGCGGCGCTGGCCGAGTTCTCGGTTGAGCAGCAGCAACATGCCTGGGCGGTAACGGTTGATCTCGTCGATCATCTGGCTCAGGGTCGCGCCGTTGAACACCAGCACCTGCTGACGCCAGTTCATCACCGCCGCCGTGTCGACGCTTTGCACGGTGCCGACCTGTTGCGCGTCATAGGTCAGTTGCTGGCCCGGTTCCAGGCGCAGGCTACGACCTTCAACTTCCACTTCAACCGCGCCATCGAGGCACGTCACGCACACCTGTTGATCGAGGTTGCGCAGGTTGAACCGCGCCCTGCTCGCCCGCAACCAACCACCACCGGCCTGCATCGCCATCGGCAGTCGCGCGGTCTGCACTTCGACTTCGCCGCTGACCAGTTCAAACCCCTGCACGCCCTCATCCACCGAACGCTGGTTGATGCGGGTCTGTGTGTTCAATTCAAGGCTCAAGCCGTCGGCCGGTTCGACGCGACGTTGCTGGCCGACTTCGGTGATGTAATCAGCCCCAAGCCCTGAGAACCCGCCCGGAATCGTGCCGCGCACCAGCAGGAACGCCGCCGACGCGGCAATCGCGCCGCCGAGAAAGGCCCGACGTCCAAACCGGCGTGGTGCCTGCATCGCCTCGGCCGCCGGTTGCAGCAGGTGCCACAAGGCCTTGCACTCTTCGAAGGCGCGGGCGTGTTCGGGGCTTTGGGCGCACCACTGGCGCAGCGCTCGGGCATCGGCGACCGTGGCGCGGCCGGAGGTCAGCAGGATCAGCCAGTCGCGGGCTTCGCTTTGCAGACGCTCGGCAGGCGTGAGCTCGGCAGGTGTCAGACGGAAGATGTTCAAACGCACAGGTACTCGACGGGTTGATCGGGAGCTTCATTCACTAGACGGTTTTCCGGCCCCGCGACCGAACCGCTGAAACACTTTTCTTTCCAGTTTGGCCGCGCAGTGTCCGAGGGCGGCTTTGATTTCCTTCTCGACCATGCGCGTGGAAATGCCGAAACGCTGGGAAATTTCCAGGTGCGGCGCTTCTTCCAGCCGTGCGGCGATGAAGATCCGGCGGCGCCGGGCTGGCAGCTCGTAGAGGGCGCTGAGCAGGGACTGGATTTCCTTTTGGCCGCCGACCACGCGCATCGGGTCCAGCGCTTCGTCGCTGACTTGCAGCAGTTCTTCGACTTCGCTGCCGGTGAGCAGCCGCGCATCGGCCTGGCGGCGGTCGGCGGCGATGTTCAGGGCCATGCGATAGAGGTAGGCGTTGGGCCGCAGCAGGTTCGGCGGCGCTTCCATACGGTCGACCCGCAGGTAGGTTTCGTGCAGCACGTCGTTGGCCAGGTCCTCCGAGCCGAGACGGCGTCGCAGGCGCACCCGAAAGTCCTCGTAGGACGTCAGGAACAGCTGGACCATCGAACTTTGTCCGGCGTCTTTCATCCCCCGGAAACTCCTTCCCATTGTGTGCATTCCATGCGCTTTCCTGACGATTCGGGTAACAACAGCAACGTGACTGGCTGGCGCAATGCGCCGGGTGTCGGCCGGTCGATCTTGAGCGTGTGAAAACTGTCTACCAGCGCTGCATCGCGCCGAACATCGCCGGTCGAGGTGACCAACCGGTTGTGCTGCACCACGCCGTCGCGGCCGATCCACAGCTGCAGTACCGCGCGAAAACTGCCGGGCCGGGTCAGCGGCGAGCGGCACAGGTTGCGTTCAATTGCAGCCTGCACCGCCGTGGCGTAACTGCGGTTGACGGCTGCGCTGGCGGGAGTTGGTTTCTCCGCCGTCATTGGTACTTCCTCGACTTGCGCAACCTGCAAGGTGAACGCGTCGTCGCGGCTGTACTTGGCCATCAACCCGCTGCCGCCGAGCATCCGGCGCAACGCTTCGGCAGCGGTGAATTCGCCATCCACCGCCAACGAACGTCGACCACGACTCAACTGACTGTCGACCAGCACCGCCATGCCGGTGGCGCGGCTGAACTGATCGAGGGCGCGGGCCAGTTCCTGGGCCGGGATGTGCAGCGTCATGCGCATCGTCGCCGGCATCGGTTCGGCGCCGGCACGGCTCAGAAACAAGCCAAGCAGCAGCCCCAGACAGAGCTGGCGCATGAGCGCTGAGCGCACAACATCCTCCCTGGCACGGCCTCGCTGCACGGCTGATGTATCCCTGAAAACCGTCATCCTGAGGGCTGTTTATGAATCTGGTGTGACGGCCACTGCAAAAAAACCATCACGGGATCGGCGCCGCCGTTGCACTAGACTCTTGAGCCAGAGCGGCCCCTTCGGGCCGGCCAGGAGGCAGGCATGAAATCAGTCTGGAAAGTCGCCCTCGGCGGGTTGTTGCTGATGGCGTTTGGCGGTGCACACGCGGAGGAACCGCTGGGCTGCGTCGAGGTGACGGTGGGTGGCTACAAGGCGCCGAATTACGATTGCCTGAGCCAGCAGATGGGCAACAACCCCAATGGTGCGGCGGCTGCGCAGAAGAATCAGGAAGCGATGAATGTGCCGGTCAATAAACGCCCGCCGAATCAGGTGGGGCTGGCGACGCCGGCGGCCACCAGTACGCGGATGGGCAACACGTTTGGTACGTCGGTGAAACCGCAGCGGCCACCGAACTAACTTTTACCTGATCGTTCCCACGCTCCCGCGTGGGAATGCAGCCCGTGACGCTCTGCGTCACTGGACGCGGAGCGTCCCTAGAGGCATTCCCACGCGGGAGCGTGGGAACGATCACCGTGTGGGGGCGTGGTGCGTTCAACGCGCGGGCACGTGGAAGCGATCAACCGCTAGTGATCAATCACTGGGAATCTGGCGAAAACTCACCGCCAACCGGTTCCAGCTGTTGATGGTGCTGACGGCCATGGTCAGGTCCACCAGTTCCGTCTCGTTGAATTGTTCCCGCGCCTGCTGGTAAACATCGTCAGGCACCCGGCTGTCCGCCAGCAGCGTGACGGCCTCGGTCCAGGCCAGTGCGGCCCGTTCGCGCAGGTTGAAGAAGCCGCTGTCGCGCCAGACCGCGATGGCGTACAGCCGTCGGTCCGTCTCCCCTGCCCGCCGCGCCTCCACCGAATGCATGTCGGTGCAGAACGCGCAGCCGTTGAGCTGCGAGGCGCGGATCTTGATCAGGTGCAGCAGCGGCGGCTCGATGCTCAGGCTGCTGGTCAGCGCTTCCAGGGCAATCATCGCTTTCATGGCTTTGGGTGAAGCGCTGTAGTAATCCAGACGCGGGGACATGGGCGGGCCTCGGGCAGCAGAAGAGTGATTTCACGGTAGGCGCTGGTTGGGCGCCGTTACAGCCCCAATTGCACGAAAAAACGGCAGACCACTGATTCAAGTAAAACAACATTCCTGTGGGAGCTGGCTTGCCAGCGATGGGGCAATCACATTCAACATAGATGTCAGCAGATACACCGCTATCGCTGGCAAGCCAGCTCCCACAGGGCCCTATGCCAATTTGGGGGATTTGCACTACGCAACTTCTGTCGATACTGCATTCGGGAGTAATCTGGCCGGCACACTCAATCGCCCGGAGCGCCCCGTCGGTATGGAACTGCATGTCGTAATCAATGGCCGCAAGGACCTGGCCGGTCAGTTGTACCAGCAACTGCGCGGCGCCATTGAATCCGGGCGTCTGGCCGCCGGCACGCAGTTGCCGCCCAGCCGTTTGCTCGCCGAGCAACTGGGGATCTCGCGCAAGACCATTTCCGACACCTACGCGCAACTCACCTACGAGAATTTCCTCACTGGCGTGATCGGCAAAGGCACTTACGTCAACGCCCGCTCGACGCCGGTGCAGCGCAAGCAAAGCTATTCCGAGCTGGCCAGTTCCGAGGTGATCGAGAGCTGGCGCAATCTGCCGGTGTTCCTGCGGCATCCAACGCTCGAGGGTTCGCTGCGCTATGACTTCATCGGCGGCGCCACCAGCAAGGGCCAGTTTCCCCAGGATGACTGGCGCCGCTGCGTCTCTCATGCACTGCGGCAGATGGCCAATTCCAAAGGTTTTTACAGCGTGCCGGAAGGCCTGCCGGCGCTGCGCAATGCGATTGCCCGGCACATCGCGTTTTCCCGTGGCGTGAATTGTCAGGACGAGGACATCGTGGTGTGCAACGGCGCGCAACAGGCGCTGGATCTGATCACTCGCGTGTTGATTCGCCCCGGCAGTCTGGTGGCGATGGAAGATCCCGGTTACCCGCCGGCGCGGCTGCTGTTCGGTACTCACGGGGCGACGGTGGTCGGCGTGCCGGTGGATGCCGAGGGCATTCAGGTCGAGCGGATTCCCGAAGGCACGCGGCTGATTTACGTGACGCCGTCGCACCAGTTTCCGCTGGGCATGCCGATGAGTCAGGCGCGGCGCAAAGCCCTGCTCGAACGGGCCCATGAGCTGGGCGCAATCATCATCGAGGACGACTATGACAGCGAGTTCCGCTACGAAGGCCGACCGACCGATTCGCTGCACAAGCTCGATCAGCGCGGCATCGTCGCCTACGTCGGCACCTTCTCGAAAACCCTGTTGCCGGAGCTGCGCCTCGGCTACGCGATCCTGCCTCCGGCGATTCTCGAAGCGGTGATCCGCGCCAAGCAGCTCACCGATCTGCATGCCTCCACCCTGCCTCAATGGGCGCTGGCCAAGTTCATCGCCGAGGGGTGCCTGCTCAAGCACATTCGCCGCTGCCATACCATTTATGCCCAGCGCCGCGAGCGGATTCTGGCGCGCATGGCCACCGACCTGTCGCCGTGGCTGCAAGCCGTGCCGCCCAGCGCGGGGTTTCACATGGCAGTGTTCTGCAAGGTGCCGATCGACTTGCCGCTGGTGATCGAACTGGCGAAAAAGGTCGAAGTCGGGCTGTACGCCATCGACGGCTTCTATTACCAGCAACCGGCCAAAAGCGGGATGTACTTCGGTTTCGGCGCCATCGAGACGCTGGACATAGACATCGCGCTGGACCGCCTGCGCGACATTCTGCAACAGGTCGCTGGTTAGATTGGACTAAACGATTAACCGCCGATTGGTTATTGGTGATTCGGGGGTGCAGGCCTATCCTGCACAAGCGTTATCCCTCAATGAGCAGGATTCGTCCGGCCTGATTCAGGAGTGTGAGCAATGTCCAACGAAGTGATCAACACCGTACAGGTGCAGGCTGCCGCCGGCCGATCGGAGGAGCTGGGCAAGCAGTTGCAGAAGATCGTCGAAACCCTGCGCGAAACGCCGGGCTGCGATTCCTACATGGTCGACCGCTGCCCCGAGGACAGCCACCGCTGGACGGTCAGCGCCCGCTGGCAGTCGGAAGCGGCGATGCAGGCGCATTTCAATCGCCCGGAAGCCCAGGGCTTCATCGACCTGATCGACAGCCGTCTGGCCAATAGCGTGGATTTCAACTCCTTTCCGATCGTTTGACTTACGGACGCCATCGCTGGCAAGCCAGCTCCCACAAGGTTTTGTATTGTTCACAAATCATATGAACGACACAAAAAACTGTGGGAGCTGGCTTGCCAGCGATGGCGTATTTGAATGCGCTGCAATCCCCCAGATTGGTCACCTGATCTTCACGAGTATTGGCCGTTTGAATACCCCGGCACGCGGACTACTGTGATGACCGACTCCCCCACTTATCAGGTGATCACCATGAAAGTCCTGCACTTGCTTGCCGCCCCGCTCGCCGCTCTGGCCCTCACCATCAGCGCTTCGGCACTGGCCCACGGCACCGATTCCCCATCCGAGAAAATCTCGGTGCTGCAGGATCAGATGCTGAAAAACGTGCCCGGCAAAAAAGCCATGATGATTGAGGTCGATTACAAACCCGGCCAGTCTTCGATTGCCCACAAACACGACGGCACGGCCATGGCCTACGTGCTCGAAGGCGAGATCGTTTCCCAGGTCAAAGGTGAACAACCGATCACCTACAAGAAAGGCCAGTACTGGTACGAGCCGGCCGGTTCCGAGCATTTGATCTCGAAAAACGCCAGCAAGAGCAAACCGGCCAAATTGCTGGTATTCATGGTGCTGTCGCCCGATGAGAAAGTATTGATCCCCCTGGAAAACTGATTGCTGTTACGTCAGCCATAAATAAAAACGCTCAAATCGTCGATTTGGGCGTTTTTAATGCTGGCCGCAATTAACCTGCCCGGCTTACAGCAAATAAAACTATTGGCCTCCTGATAACTTCACTGATTGGTCGTTTCATAAAACCGCCACAGGTTTAGTCTGATTCAACTGCCACAAACAGTGGCAACTTAAACTTTCCGACTGAAGTTGTTTCACGGGAGAAACACCATGAAACCTGCGTTCGCCAGCACTTTGTTCCTTTCACTGCTGACACTGACGGCCTGCTCGGTACCCACCGCGCCCAAAGCGGTATCGTCACTCGACACGTTGCTGCCCCACCCGGTGGGCCGCAGCCACATGACCACCGTGAAGGCCGGCCCGGGCGTGTCGCTGGGCGTGATTTACAGCCCGAGCACCCAGACCAACCGCGACTACCTGCGCAACTACCAGGCCAACGCCGGCACCGGTTTCGGCCAGAGCCTGCTGGTGCAGCCGATCCACGACGCCTACGTCGCTACCTCGAAACCGGACATGGCGGTGGATTGGGTGAAAGCTTCGCTGCAACGCCAGTTCGGCTCGGTGACGGTGTACCCGGACATGCAGAGCCTGCGCGCGGCCAACCCGGATGTGGTGGCGATCGTCGACACTCACAGCCAGTTGATTACGTCGCGCAGTTCGGACGTCAAGGCGGATGTGAGCGCGGACTTTTATGACGGGAAGTTCAACTATATCGGCACGGCCAAAGGGACGGACGCCAGAGCCTTGAGTCCGTTATGGGCGGATTACAAACGTTCGGAAGATATCGTGGCGGATATTAATGAACAGCAGAATGTGCAAGTTCGGGCGCTGCAGAAGTTTGACCAGTCGCTCAGTAATTTATTGACCAGGTCGGCAGGTAATGTGTCGATGTTTGATACTAAACAAGACCTTAGTGTGCGGTGATAGTTAGGTCGCTGCCCTCACCCTAACCCTCTCCCGGAGGGAGAGGGGACTGACCGAGGTGATTGTAGGAGTTACACCGACGTGAAATACCGAGGCGAACTCAAGTGTTGAAAAGCACACAAATCGGCTCCCTTTCCCCCTCGCCCCCCTGGGGGAGAGGGCTGGGGTGAGGGGGTTGGTTCTGTGCATCAACACATCAATATCGCCGAACACAGGCATGAAAAAGCCCCGCCTCTTTCGAGAGCGGGGCTTTTTCATTCAACGGCTACTCAAGCAAGCTCAAGCTCCGCAGTCGCCGCGGCAGGCACGACCGCCTGACCGCTCAGCGCCACGTCGTTCAGCTCACGGTTGGCCACCGCGTACATGGCGTAGTCGGTGCCGCTGGCGGCACGGATTTCCACCAGCATCGCGCGCCAGCGTTCGATCATGGCGTCGTTCTGCTTCATCCACAGTGCCAGACGGGTTTCCACGTCCGAATCACCGCCGCCCGCTTGCAGAACGGCGATGGTGATCGCGCGTTGCTGCCAGTCGACGTCGTCGCGGAACGCTTCACGGGCCAGGGCTTGCCAGTTGTTTTCAACCGGCAAGGCGCTGATCTGCGAAATGTACCAGGTGATGTCCAGCGCGCTGCCCACGGCGAAGTACGCCTTGGCCACTTCGGCTGGATCCTGACCGGTCACGTCGGCCGCTTCGATGATCGGCAGCAGCGTGTAGAGGTGGGTCGTACCCGCCACCATACGCGCCAGCAGTTCCGGTACACCGGCGGCGACGTACGCCTGATAACGCGCTTGCCAGTTTTCGCGGATTTCGCCGCTCAGCAGCTCGTCCAGCTTCAGGCCCAGCTCCTTCAGGTGCGGACCGAAATGCGCGACGTCACGGGCAGCGTTCTGCTCGTTGCGACGGGCACGCAGGAACCAGCGCGTAGCGCGACGGCCCAGACGCATCAGCTCGTCCATCAGCTCCAGCTGCACGTCAGCGGAAACCTGGTAGTCCAGCGCTTCGATCTGACGGAACCAGTGCGGGAGGTGGAAGATGTCACGCACGATCACGTAAGCGCCCGCCACGTTCGCCGGGGTCATGCCGGTAGACTCTTTGAGCCTTTGAACGAAGGTGATGCCCATGTGGTTGACCAGATCGTTGGCGATCTGGGTGCTGACGATCTCGCGCTTCAGGCGGTGACGACGCATGGCTTCGGAGAACTTGCTGACCAGGGTCGGCGGGAACGCCGTTTCCATGTCGCGGGTCAGGTAGTCATCATCCGGCACCAGGGAGCCCAGCAGCTGCTCCTTGAGGTCGATCTTGCTGTACGAGATCAGCACCGACAGCTCAGGACGGGTCAGGCCATGGCCTTCGGCAACGCGTTCGGCCAGTTGCTCTTCGGTCGGCAGGAACTCGATGGCGCGATCCAGCTTGCCACGGCCTTCCAGGTCGCTCATCAGACGCTTGTACTCGGCGATCCGCGCGTAAGCACGGCGGGCCGCGAGGGACAGAGCCTGAGTCTGCTTGTAGTTGTTGCCCAGCACCAGACCACCGACTTCGTCGGTCATGCTCGCCAGCAACTGGTTGCGTTGCTTGTCGGTCATGTCGCCGGCCTGAACCACTTCGTTCAGCAGGATCTTGATGTTCACTTCGTGGTCGGAGCAGTCCACGCCACCGGCGTTGTCGATGAAGTCGGTGTTGGAACCGCCGCCATTGAGACCGAACTCCACACGACCCAGTTGGGTCATGCCGAGGTTACCGCCCTCGCCCACCACTTTGCAGCGCAGTTCGTTGCCGTTCACGCGCAGTGCGTCGTTGGCCTTGTCGCCGACATCGGCGTGGCTTTCGGTGCTGGCTTTGACGTAAGTACCGATACCGCCGTTCCACAGCAGATCCACCGGCGCCTTGAGCAAGGCGTTCAGCAGTTCGGTCGGGGTCAGCTTGTCGGCCTGGATGTCGAAGCGCTCTTTCATCTGTGGCGAGATGGCGATGCTCTTCGCGCTGCGCGAGAAGATGCCGCCGCCTTCGGACATGATGCTGGTGTCGTAGTCGGTCCAGGCCGAACGCGGCAGATCGAACATGCGCTGACGCTCGGCGAAGCTGGTGGCCGGATCCGGGTTCGGGTCGATGAAGATGTGCATGTGGTTGAACGCGGCAACCAGTTGCAGCTTGTCGGACATCAACAGGCCGTTACCGAACACGTCACCGGCCATGTCACCCACGCCGACTACGGTGATGCTGTCTTCCTGGACATTGATGCCGCGCTCGCGGAAGTGGCGCTGAACGCCAACCCACGCGCCCTTGGCGGTGATGCCCATTTTCTTGTGGTCGTAACCGGCCGAACCACCGGACGCGAATGCGTCACCCAGCCAGAAGCCGTAGTCGATGGCGATGCCGTTGGCGATGTCGGAGAAGGTTGCAGTGCCTTTGTCCGCCGCGACCACCAGGTACGGGTCATCGTCGTCATGCCGCACGACGTTGGCCGGCGGTACCAGTTTGCCGTCCTTCAGGTTGTCGGTGATGTCCAACAGGCCCGAAATGAAGATGCGGTAGCAGGCGATGCCCTCGGCCGCGATCTCGTCACGGCTGCCGCCCAGTGGCAGGCGACGCGGCAGGAAGCCGCCCTTCGCACCCACCGGCACGATGACCGAGTTTTTAACTTGCTGGGCTTTTACCAGGCCGAGGACTTCGGTACGGAAGTCTTCTTCACGGTCGGACCAGCGCAGACCACCGCGAGCGACGTTGCCGAAGCGCAGGTGCACGCCTTCGACGCGTGGCGAGTAAACGAAGATTTCGAACTTCGGCACCGGTTTCGGCAGCTCAGGGATCAAGTGCGGGTTGAACTTGAAGCTGAAGTACGACTTGTTCTGGCCGTTGGCGTCGGTCTGGTAGAAGTTGGTCCGCAGGGTCGCTTTGATCAGGTCCAGGTAACGACGCAGGATGCGGTCTTCGTTGAGGACTTGAACGTCGTCCAGCGCGGTCAGGATGGCCTGCTCCAGACGCTGTTGCTTGTCGTCCAGATCATCGCTGCCGAGCTTGCGCGCCAGGTAGAAGCGGGTCTTGAACAAGCGAGTCAGTTCGCGAGCGATGTCGGTGTGGTTGTTCAGGGTGCTGGCGATGTAGCCGAGGTCGAAGCCCAGGCGGATCTGCTTCAGGTAGCGAGCGTAAGCACGCAGCAGCGCCACGTCGCGCCATGGCAGGCCGGCGGTCAGCACCAGACGGTTGAACGCATCGTTCTCGGCATCGCCACGGACGATGTGGACGAACGCGTCCTGCAGGGTGTCGTTGAGTTGCTGGATGTCCAGGTCCAGGCCTTCGGCGGCGGTGAACGCAAAGTCGTGGATCCAGAACTCGCGGCCGTTGGTATGACGCAGACGGTACGGGAATTCACCCAGCACGCGCAGGCCGAGGTTTTCCAGGATCGGCAGTACGTCGGACAGGGCCAGCGGGGTATCGGCGTGATACAGCTTGCAGTGCAGCTCGCGTGGGCCGGAGGCCAGCGGCTGGTAGAAGCTCATGGCCAGCGGCTTTTTCTCGCTCAGGTTGAGCAGGTGCTGCATGTCGACCACGGCCGAATGCGCAGCGAAACGCTCGCGGTAGCCGGCCGGGAAGCCTTTCGGGAAGTCGGCCAGCACGTTGGTGCCGTTGGCTTCGCCGAAAGTTTCGACGGTCAGGGCGGCGTAGTCGTCCTGCCAGCTGCGGCAGGCCTGGATCACTTCGTTTTCCAGTTGCAGCGGGTCGATGTCGATGCGGTTTTTCGGGTCGACGCGCAGGATCAGTTGCACGCGGGCCAGCACGGACTCGGAGAAGAACGTCCAGAACTCGCAGTCGGAAGCCTTCAGGCGTTCCATCAGCACTTGCTGGATTTTCTGGCGGACTTCGGTGGAGTAGATGTCGCGTGGCACATAGGCCAGGCAGTAGCAGAAACGACCGTACGGGTCTTTGCGCAGGAACACACGAATCTTGTTGCGTTCCTGGATCTGCACGATCGACATCACGGTGCTGAACAGTTCGTCGACCGGGGTCTGGAACAGATCGTCACGCGGCAGCACTTCCAGAACCTGAGCCAGTTCCTTGCCCAGGTGAGCCTTGGCCTGGAAGCCCGAGCGACGTTCGATTTCCTCGACCTTGCGGCGGATGAACGGGATGACACGCACGCTTTCGCCATACACCGACGAGGTGTACAGGCCCATGAAGCGGTGTTCCTTGATCACTTTGCCGTCGGCATCGATTTCGCGAATCGACACGTAGTCCGGGTAAGCCGGACGGTGCACGCGGCTCGGATGCGCGGCCTTGGCGAACGACAGCAGTGTCGGTTCGCGCAGGTATTTCACGGCATAGTCTTCGATGTGGCGGTCTTCGTTGGTCAGACCGGTGCGCAGCATCTTGGTCAGGCCGAGGAACGAATTCTGGTCGTATTCGATGTGGCCGCCATCGGCCTGATCGACAACGGTGAATTCTTCGTAGCCGAGGAAGGTGAAGTGGTTGCCCACCAGCCATTCCAGGAAGCTCTTGATTTCGGTCTTCTCGTCGGCATCGACGGCGAATGCGCTGTTATCGAGCTTGGTGAGGATTTCCTGCACCTTGGCCTTCATCGGCTCGAAATCGGAGACCGCGACGCGGACTTCACCCAGGACCTGTTCCAGTTCCTTGCTCAGCACATTCAGTTCGGCCGCATTGGCGCAGCGGTCGATTTCCAGGTACATCAGCGACTCGTGCAGCACGCCTTCGCCGGTCGAACCTTTTGGCAGGATTTCCAGCAGTTCGCCCTTGCTGCCACGACGCACGCTCAGCACGGTGGTCTGCAGGGTGTGGATGCTGTAGCCGCGACGGTTCAGCTCGGTACGCACCGAGTCCACCAGGAACGGCAAGTCATGGTGCAGCACTTCGACCGCGGTGTGGGTCGACTGCCAGCCGTGACGTTCGTAATCGGGGTTGTAGACGCGCACTTGCGGTTGCGCGTGATCGAAGCGCTCAAGCAGGCGCCACGCAGAGAGAGTACAGCCAGCGAGGTCGGAGAGGCGACGTTGGGTCAGCTCGTCCAGGGAAATGATGCCGAAGAATTGTTCAGCGAACAGCGCCACTTGTGGCAGTGCCTGTTCACTGATGTGCTGCGCCAGTGCCGCTTGCAGTTGGTGCTGGAAGTCGGCTTTGCTGGCTGCGGTGAAGAACGCCATCTGTGGTACTCCGCTTGGGCTTGTTATTGATGGAAAGCGTCGCGTGCAAAACCCCTTTCGGGGCGTTCCGTCGCCCTGTTCCTGATTCTCGGGCAGAGGAAACAGGGTGACAGGTGGGTGAAGCTGGACGAGACACTCAGGTCACATTCACCTTCCATGAATGGGCATCTGCAAAAACGACTGCCCGGCGCCGCTCGCGGGGCCATGGCAATGCCTTTACGGGTGCTCATCCGTTGCGCAGCTTAATGGGTGCGACAATGTGTCTGCTTGCGGTGCTGCGACATATTCGGTCATTGGCACGTAAACCAAGGCCTGCGCATCGGTAAACACTAGCATTCATGGGGCGGAACGCCGGTCTGAATGCCCGTTTTTACGGTACAGGCGTGCCAGGAATGACCATTGACCTGTGTCGCGTTCACGACACATCCTCTGACACTCTCACATGCAGAAATTCCCGGGGGCTGGCAGAATCGCGCCCAATTGCGACCAACAAGCCCGCCGAGGCAGGAATTCCCCATGCAAATGACCACCGCCCTTTTGATCGTCAACCCATGCGACGACGAAGAAGACAACATGGCCATGCTCTGCTGCCACAGCGACAAGGGCGACATGTTCCTGATGAGCCGCTACCCGGACGAGGACGAGCTGGAGATCACGCTGGACGGCGAGCCGTCGACCCTTGATGGCGTCAAGGTCACTTTGACCAAAACCCTGTTGAAGATCGAAATCGCTGCAGCCGATGCCGATGCGTTGAACGGGGATGATGTGCTGGAAATCACTTTCAATCCGGACATGGTGGATCTGGCTGAAGTCGAGGAAACCCTGAAGAACATTCTTGATGGTACTGGCACCTATATCAGCCAGATTTGATGGCATCTGGGCCGGCCCTTTCGCGAGCGAAAGGGCCCGAAAGAACACCGCACCTCCCCCGCCCTACAAAATTCCAACAATTGCCCCGGTCATTTCCCGCACTTTGCGCAAAATGCCGTTAGTCGCCACCCCCTGCGATGGATTAAAGTAACGCCCCCAGCCCCGGCGTTATCCGAACGCCTGTGGCCTCCCTTTCCAGGAACAGTCATCGATGGAACATCGTGAAGCGCTGCTGGCGCTGCGAACCTTTCTTTCAACGCAGATTCTCGGCCAGGAAAAACTCATCGAGCGCTTGCTCATCGCCCTGCTCGCCGACGGCCACATGCTGGTCGAGGGCGCTCCGGGTCTGGCCAAGACCAAAGCGATCAAAGAGCTCGCCGAGGGCATCGAAGCCCAGTTCCATCGCATTCAGTTCACCCCGGACCTGCTGCCCGCCGACATCACCGGCACCGAGATCTATCGCCCGGAAACCGGCAGCTTCGTATTCCAGCAAGGCCCGATCTTCCACAACCTGGTGCTGGCGGACGAAATCAACCGTGCCCCAGCCAAGGTGCAATCAGCCTTGCTCGAAGCCATGGCCGAACGTCAGGTCAGCGTCGGGCGCAGCACTTACGAGCTGTCGCCGCTGTTTCTGGTGATGGCCACGCAGAACCCGATCGAGCAGGAAGGCACCTATCCGTTGCCCGAAGCCCAGCTCGACCGCTTCCTGATGCACGTAAAAATGGGCTTCCCGGATGCCGCCGTCGAGCGTCGGATCCTGCAACAGGCCCGGGGCGAAGCCCTGAACGGCGAAACCAAGCCTGAGCGTCGGGTCAGCCAGCAGGCGATCTTCGCCGCGCGCAAGGAAATCCTCGGTCTGTACATGGCGGATGCCGTGGAGGAATACTTGGTGCAACTGGTCATGGCCACGCGCAACCCGGCCAAGTTCGACCCGGAAATGGCCGAGTGGATCGCCTACGGCGCCAGCCCGCGCGGCTCGATCGCCCTCGACCGCTGCGCCCGCGCCCACGCCTGGCTGGCCGGTCGCGACTTCGTCAGCCCGGAAGACATCCAGGCGGTGCTGTTCGACGTGTTGCGTCACCGCATCATTCTGTCGTTCGAGGCCGAAGCCGCTGGCATCGATCAGGATCGCGTGGTGCAACGGATTCTCGACGTCGTAGCCGTCGCTTGACCCCGATGAACGCCTCTCTGCCGTCCGAACCGGGCATCCGCATCAGCCTCGCCGAGCTGATCGAGATGCGTCACCGCGTGCGCGAAGTGCAGCTGTTTTCCACGCCGAGCCAGCGCAGCCCGCTGATCGGCCTGCATCACTCGAAATTCCGTGGTCGCGGCGTCGACTTCGATCAGGTGCGGGTCTATCAGGCCGGCGACGACGTGCGCACCATCGACTGGCGCGTCACGGCGAGGACGCAGGAACCGCACACCAAACTGTTCCATGAAGAACGCGAACGGCCGATTTTCATCATGGTCGAGCAAAGCACGCGACTGTTCTTCGGCTCCGGGCTGATGTTCAAATCGGTGCTTGCGGCGCAGGCTGCGGCGCTGATCGGCTGGGCCGCACTGGGTCACAACGACCGGGTTGGCGGGCTGGTGTTCGGCGACAACGAGCACTACGAAATCAAACCGCGCCGCAGCAAGCAGAGCCTGTTGCAACTGCTCAACCGCTTGGTGAAGGTCAATCAGTCGCTGCACAGCGAGCGGGAGCCGGATCGCGATGCGTTTGGCGTGGCGTTGCGCCGGGCCCGCGAAGTGCTGCGACCGGGCAGTCTGGTGATCGTGATCTGCGACGAGCGCGCACTGTCCGACAGCGCCGAGCAGCAATTGAGCCTGTTGTCGCGCCATTGCGATCTGTTGATGCTGCCGCTGTCCGATCCGCTGGATCACGCCCTGCCCGCCGCCGGCCTACTGAGATTCGCCGAACGCGGCGCGCAGCTGGAACTCGACACCCTCAATTTCGATCTGCGCCAGACCTACCGCGCCCAGGCCGAAGCGCGGATCGCTCGCTGGGAATTGCTCGCGCAAAAGCTGCGAGTGCTGCTGATGCCGCTGAGCACCCAGAGCGAAATGGTCGAACAGATGCGCGAGTTCCTGAACCCGCAACGTCCGGGGAAAGGTCGATGAACGGCCTCGAACAACTGCAACCACTGATCTCCCCGCCACCGATTGCCTTCTGGCCGCCGGCGCCGGGCTGGTGGCTGCTGCTTTTACTGTTGCCGGTAATCGGTTTCGTGATCTGGCGGCTGCGACGTTTCATTCCGATCAAGAAAAAACCGGTCGTGCGCGCCGAACTGCCGCTCGATCCGGTGCGTATCGCCGCACTCGCCGAACTGGCGCAGATGCCCAAACCCTACGACGGCGCCCCGGCCGGGGCCTGGCTGCAGCAGCTCAACGGCCTGCTCAAACGCCTGTGCCGCAACCACTATCCCTACAGCCAGAGCCATACCCTCAACGGCCGCAAATGGCTGGCGTTTCTCGACAACCGTTGCCCCGCCGCCGGCCTGACCCGGTGGATGGTGCTCGTCGAAGGCGCCTACAAACCCGAGTGCAAGCTCGACGACAAAGCCATCGCCGGCCTGACCCAGGCAGTCGACACCTGGATCCGCAAACATGTTTGAGTTCGCCTGGCCGTGGATCTTTCTGCTGATGCCGCTGCCGTGGCTGATGCGCCTCGTGCTGCCGGTGGCCGACAGCGGCGAACCGGCGCTGAAAGTGAGTTTCCTCGGTGACCTCGAAGGCCTCGCCCGCCGCCGCGCCCGGGCCAACCTGCCAGCGTGGCGCCAGCAAGCGCCGTTCATGCTGCTGTGGCTGTTTCTGCTGATCGCCGCCGCCCGCCCGCAATGGCTCGGCGAACCGCTGCCGATTGCCGCCAGCGGTCGTGATCTGCTGGTGGCGGTGGACGTGTCCGGCTCGATGGATTTCCCGGACATGCAATGGAACGACGAAGACGTCAGTCGCCTGTCGCTGGTCCAGCATTTGCTCGGTGATTTTCTCGAAAGCCGCGATGGCGACCGCGTCGGTCTGATCCTGTTCGGCAGCCAGGCCTACCTGCAAGCGCCGCTGACGTTTGACCGGCGCACCGTTCGGGTCTGGCTCGATGAAGCGCGGATCGGCATCGCCGGCAAGAACACCGCGATTGGCGACGCCATCGGCCTGGCCCTGAAGCGCCTGCGTATGCGTCCGGCCCAGAGCCGGGTGCTGATTCTGGTCACCGACGGCGCGAACAATGGCGGCGAAATCGACCCGCTGACCGCCGCCAAACTGGCCGCCAGTGAAGGCGTGAAAATCTACCCGATCGGCATCGGCGCCGATCCTGAAGAAAGCGGCGCCACGGCGTTGCTCGGCGGCAATCCGACTCTCGATCTCGACGAGCCGGCACTCAAGGCCATCGCCGAAGTCACCGGCGGCCAATACTTCCGCGCCCGCGACGGCCAGCAACTGCAAGCGATCAAGGACACCCTCGACCAGCTCGAACCAGTGACTCAGCAACCGACCCAGGCCCGACCGGCGCAGGCGTTGTATCAGTGGCCGCTGGCATTCGCCCTGCTGCTGAGCATGTTGCTGGTGGCCCGTGTGTTGTGGCCGGACAACCCGCTGCAACGGCTGTTCACCAAGGAGCTGTATCTGCAAAGTCCTCTGCCTGACTGGCGCGACCGTCTCAAGCGTTTGCGTTTGCGGAGGCGCCGATGATCGCTCTCTGGCCGCACTGGTTCCGTCCCTGGTGGCTGTTGCTGCTGCCGGCGCTCGGCTGGCTGATCTGGCAGCTCTGGCACCGGCAGAAACGCGCCGGTCGCTGGCAGATGATTCTGCCGCCGGCCTTTCACGCCACGCTGCTCAGTGGCGGCAGCGGTCGCGACAGCAAATTGCCGTGGGTCGCCCTGAGCGTGGCCTGGCTGCTGACGATTCTGGCGTTGCTCGGGCCGAGCTGGGAGCGGGTCGAACAAACCAGCCAGAAACCCGCCGACCCGTTGGTGGTGGCGCTGGAACTGACCCCGGAAATGCTCGCCACCGATTCGCCGCCAACGCGACTGGAACAGGCCCGGCGCAAGCTGTTCGACCTGCTGAAAGTGCGCAGCGACGCGCAGACCGCCATCGTCGTTTACGCCGGCAGCGCCCATACGCTGGTGCCGCTGTCGGATGACCTGGCGACCAGTCGCAACCTGCTCGACGCGCTCAAGCCCTCGCTGATGCCGGAAAGCGGCCATCGCGCCGATCTGGCAGTGGGCAAGGCGCTAGCGTTGCTCAAGCAGGGTGCGCTGGGTCAGGGGCGGATTCTGCTCATTGGTTCTTCGCTGTCGGAAGAAGAACGCCAAGGTATTCGCAATGCACTAAGCGGCCAATCGGCGCAGTTGTTGATGCTTGGTGTCGGCACCGCTGAGGGCGCGCCGATTGCTCAGGAGGACGGGAGTTTCCTCAAGGATGAACAAGGCGCGATCCGGGTGCCGCAACTTGACAGCCCGGGCCTCGGCGCATTCCTCAACGCGGTCGGCGGCGAGTACCGCAGCGCGCGGCTGGATGAGTCCGATCTGGGCGACCTCGGCCTGCTCGACGGCCCACGCGGCCTGCGCAATGATGGCCAGACCGTTCGCCTCGACACCTGGGCCGATCAGGGTTACTGGCTGCTGTTGCCGCTGTTGTTGCTCGCCGCGTGCGCCGGGCGGCGTGGCTGGTTGTTCTGCCTGCCGTTGCTGCTGGCATTGCCGCAACCGAGCTATGCCTTCGACTTCGAAGACCTGTGGCTGCGCCCCGATCAGCAAGGCCTGCATCTGCTCAAACAGAAGCGTCCGGCCGAAGCGGCGAAGCATTTCGAAGATCCGCAATGGCAAGGGGTGGCGTTGTACGAGGCCGGCGACTACAGTGGCGCCGCTCAGCGTTTCGCCGAGGGCAATGACGCCCACGCCCACTACAATCGTGGCAATGCCCTGGCCAGAAGCGGCGAGCTGGAAGCGGCGCTGGACGCCTACGAACAGGCTCTGGAACGCCAGCCGGATCTGCGCCCGGCGCTGACCAACAAGGCGCTGGTGGAAAACCTGCTCAAACAGAAAAACGCCCCGCCGCCGGCCGAACCGCAAGACAAACCGGCGCAGCCAAACATACCAGGCGACGAACCACCGCCACCGACCGCTCCGCCGCCAGCGGTCAAAAGCGAAACCCACAGCGAGCCGCAAACCGGTGAGTCCGCCAGCGAACCGCCGCCGACTACCCCGCCGCAGCCGGGTGCCAACGAGCTGCCGGACAGCGAACCGGGCAAGGAACAGAACACTGCGCCGCTGCTGCGCCCCAATGAGGACAACCTCGAAGGCGAGCAACAGCAGGCGCTGGAACAGTGGCTGGGCAAGATCCCGGATGATCCGGGCGAACTGCTGCGACGCAAATTCTGGTACGAACAGCAACAACATCAGGATCAGGAAAACATTCGATGACCCGTTTCACCGCTCTCTTGCTGCCCCTGCTGATCTGCACGGCCACCGCCCAGGCGGCCGAGCTGACGGCCAGTGTGGATCGCAGTCGCCTGAACTCCGGCGAGACGGTCGAACTCACCCTCGAGTCCAACGATGTCACGCAGTTCGGCAAACCGGATCTGAGCCCGCTGGAACCCCTGTTCGAAGTGCGCGGCACGCGTCAGGTCAACCAGTTGAACACACTCAACGGTGACAACCGCGCCACCACGCGCTGGATCATCACGTTGCTGCCCAAGCAGAACGGCAGCGTGGAAATCCCGCCGCTGAAACTGGGCGACGTCGAGAGCCAGCCCATCACCGTGCAAGTGATCGAGAGCGACACTCGCGAAGAGAGCAGCGCCCGCGAACCGGTGTTCATCGAAGCCAGCCTCGACCAGACCAGCGTCTACGTGCAGGCCCAGGCCATCCTGACGTTGCGCATCTACCATTCGGTGTCGCTGTACGACGACAGCAGCCTGACGCCGTTGCAGATCGCCGATGCGCGCATCGAGCAACTGGGCGACATGCGCACCTACGAAAAAGACATCAACGGTGTGCGCCACGGCGTGATCGAGATGCGCTACGCGATCTATCCGCAGCACAGCGGTTTGCTGAGCATCGCCCCGCAGACCTTCAGCGCCACACTCGTCGACACCCAGCCCGCGCAGGACGCCACGGCGCAGGGGCCGAAGCCGGGCAAGCTGATGCGCGTCAGCTCCACCGCTACGTCGCTGACGGTCAAACCGAAACCGATGACCTACCCCAGCGACGCACCGTGGCTGCCAGCCCGCAGCCTGAGCCTGAGCGAGAGCTGGAACCCGGAGCCGGAACACACCCAGGTCGGCGACTCCCTGACCCGCAGCCTGACCCTAAAGGTCGAAGGCCTGGCCAGCTCGCAACTGCCCGCCCTGCCCGCCACCGAAGCCAACGGCCTGCGCCGCTACCCGGATCAACCGGTGCTGAACAACCAGAGCAGCGACCGCGGCCTCATTGGCAGCCGCGAAGAACGCGAAGCACTGGTGCCGAGCCGCAGCGGCTCGATCGAATTGCCAACGATGGACGTGGTCTGGTGGAACACCTTCGAAGATCACCTGGAACACACCAGCCTGCCGGCGCGCACCCTGCAAGTGGCGAACAACCCGAGCCTGCAAGTCGACACCCCGGCGGGCAGCGCTCAACCGCTCAGCGCGGCCGACAGCGAAGCCTTGTGGTGGTGGAAGCTCAGCACCTTCGTTTTCGCCTGCACCACCCTGCTCGGCTTCGGCCTCTGGTGGCGTGCCCGCTGGCAGCCGGCGATCCTGCGCGCCGCACAAACCGGCCCGAGCCCGCGCACCCTGCTTGACGACATCAAACGCGCCAGCCAGGCCAACGACCCCCACGCCACCCGCCAGGCCCTCGACGCCTGGGCCCGACAGCAGCCGGAAACCCTGGCCGATATGGCAGCGCGGTTTGTGCCGCTGTCGGATGCGCTCGATGGTTTGAACGGAGCGCTGTACAGCGAGACCGGGCAGCATTGGCAGGGAGAGGATCTGTGGCGGGCGATTCGAACGATTCCGACGGCGGAGCGGGTGCAGGATCCGGTTGGGGATAGTGGGTTGCCGCCGCTTTATCCGAAGTAGCTCAGTAAAAAATAAAAAAGGGGCGGATTTATTAATCAAATAAATCCGCCCCTTTTTCTGCTTGTGCTTTGCTGCTCTCAAGAAGTGGTCAGATTTATTTACAACAGTAAGCAATAAATAAATCCGTCCTTCCTTTCCACCTCGCACCTTTCACCCATCAGCAAAGTCTTTCACACGAGCCAGGTTCTTGTAAATCCATCGCGCCGACAGAACCAATGCCAATGGAATCCCGACACACTTGAATACCAACCTGAAATCAGGCTCGAAAAAAACATATAGCGCCGCCATCAACAGTGAAACCACTACAAGAGAAAGCAGCAAAGACACCATGAACACAAACCAGACGACACACAACAAAACGACCGATCTGGCGAATATATTTCTACTTGCCACTATTTAGTTCCTTATAAAAGTCAGACGCCTTTCCAGTCACACCATACAGATACATACCCAGAGCGCTCCCGAAAGGCAAAGTCTTACCAAAAACAGGCACGACGAAATTATTATCAAATTTTTCCACTGTCACACCGAATAGCGACTTGGTGTTCTTTAGTCCGTCCGACGATATTCTCAAAGGTACTTTTACGAACCCCGACCCTGCACTGAAGAACAGATCCGCACCGCTGTATGCAGCAGATCCATACTCACCTCCAAAGTATGAAAATGCGTCCTTTACAGGATTATATCGGAAGGGCTCATCACCAAAGATGTGGTTATAAAAACCGCTACTGCCTTCTACAGCGTTACCTGCTCCAATCGTCGCCATAGGCCCTCCAAAGGCGCAACCTGCAACAGTGGCGCACAGACTGAAACCCGATACCACGGTTCCCACCCCGAGACCCGCCTGAAGAGCATCGGCTCCCAGAGGAAAGGCATCACGCGTTGCAAAATCCGAGACTGAATCAAAATAAGTATAGTCAAACAAACCCCTGTCACGCTGTGCATCAGCCCAGGTCAACTCATTGCTGAGCCCGGCCATATCAGCCTCCGTGAGGTAATTTGCACGATACTCGGCACTCCCCCTTTCATACTGGGCCCAGCACCGGATCATGTAGCAAGTCGCTTTATCGAGGTTTTCCTTTTTGAAGTCGCCCTTACTGGCCTCTTCTTCCTTGGCATGCTCTTCCTCCTCATGCCCTTGACGATTGAACGCCGTTGCGTATTTGGCAATGTCCGCCCCAAGCTGTACATCACCTCCGACGGCAGTCGCCGCCAGAATACCGGTCAATTGAGAAGCCATTAGTTCAAGTTGCTTGTCGCCCTTGGTCATTCCATCAAGAATTCCACTCAACGCTTCATTGGCGCCTGCTGCTGCCGCACCCGTTTTGAAATCTCCCCCAGTGATTTGAGCCAGCAACCCTCCCATCAGTGTATGGGCCAGTACTTTTTCGAAACTGCCTGTTGGATATTTCACGTAATCGCCGACAAAGTTGAACCCGGTTGCCATGGCGACGTTATTGGCTTGCGATGCAATCGCTGTCATCAGGTTTTGACCAAGGCTACCGCCATTGATGAGGGTGCTTACTCCGGCCTGTGTCGCGCTTTGGGCCAAAGAATACTTGATGTAGTCACCAATGCCGCTCAACTTTCCGAGATCGAATCCTTTCGTGATTCCTGCTGTGGGATTGGTCGATGCACCAAACGCCTCATCCAGATACCCGGAAGTGATGCCCGCTGTCAGGGCGGATGTAGCGTAGCCCTTCAGACTCTGGGTACTGGTGACATCTTTTACGACCGCGCCCAGATTGCCTTTATTGTTGATGGCGCTCACCGTCGCCGAGCCGGCCATCGAGGTCATTACGCTGGTTGCCATAACGTTCCCCCAGCCCGCTGCCATGGTCGCCGATCCCGCAGCCATTGCCGAGCCCGAGCCAGCTGTCGCACCCGCCATTGTGCCCGCCAGACCACTTGCCGCTCCGGCGGTCAATACGGTCATGACGATAATGATTGCCAGCATCGCGCCCTGACCCAGGCTCGAATTGCTGTATTTGAACGATTCGTGGGTTTCCTTGATCAGTTGCCAGTCCACGTCACCCCGTTGCTCGGCATCCTTGAGCCACGCAAGTTTCGGATCCGCCTTGACCATCGCATCAATGGCTTCGCTTACGGTTTGCTGGTTGACCTGTCTGACATCGATTTTCAGCCCGTCAACCGCATGGATTGCCAGCTTTCCTGCGGCCGTCATCTGGGTCTGTTTCAACGTCTCATCGGTGCTGCCTTTACCCGACATGGACGTCCAGGCCTGACTGGAACTGCTCTTCTCGTGGCTTTCCTGATGCAGATCCTTCACACCTTCGAACGTGACTGAGCCGCCACTGTTGATCGTGAGATCGCCACCACTTTGCAGATTCGCAGCCTGGTAACGCTGATCCCCACCGCTTGCCAAAACCATGTTGGAGCCAGACGTGATTTCACTACCGATATGAGTGACCTGAGTCACCTCATCGCGCTTGGTTTGTTTGGACCCGAATGAGCCTTTCTTCTTCTTGTCATACAACGAGTAGTCAGTGTCCTGCGCGGCAAGAATGTCCAGTCGGTCTCCGGCAACCAAGTACGCCTCGTCACCGGCGCTGATGCGACTGGAGATCACCGCCATGTCATCACCTGCACTCATTGCAACACTGCCACCAGCCTTGATATCGCTCATGACCTGGCTGACGTGATCTTCCTGCTTTGTAAGTTTCTTGCTCTTCGACAGGGAGTGCTCCTCATCTGCGGCCGAACTGATCGTCAAGTCACCGGTCGCGGCCATCGCGACATTGCGTTCAGCGTCAATCTTGCTGGCAACGACTGTTATGTCGCGGCCGGAGCGCATGGATACATCGCGACCCGAGTCCAGTTCCGAACCCAACTGAGTGACATTGCTGCTGTTGTGCCGACTGTCGTAATAGACGCTGTTCGCCACCTGCGCTGACGTCACGTTGATGTCGCGAGCTGCGTTGAACGTCATGTCCCGGCCACTCTGCATGACTGCGCCTTTAACATTGATGTCCTGGCCTGCCATTACCGTCAGATCATTGGCCGCTTCAATTCTTGCTGCGCTGTCGGCGAAGTCATGACTTTGAGAGGCGAGGCGGGTGTTATTGGTCTGGGTCGTAATGGTTCGCTCGTTAAGTACGTCTCCACGAATCGCTGTCACGTTTACATCCCGCCCGGTGATGATGCCGCCGGATTTGTTGACGACATCATTGCCCGCCAGAACATCCAGGCGATTTCCCGCCTCAATCACTCCGCTGTTGACAACGTCGTTACCGGCGATAGCCATCAAATCATTCGTCGCCTTCAACGTCCCGACGTTATCCAGATTCCCGCCGGCAATCAGCGTCACGTCCTTACCGGAAATCAACGCACCGGTCGGGCCGAGACGGCCGTTGGCCTGGGCCAGGTACAGCACCGGCACCAGCACTTTTTCACCGTTCACTTCGTGCTCTTCGAGCCAGACGATATCGTGGGTCAGCGCCGCCACCTGTTCGGCAGTGAGGCCCACGCCCATCGACAGGTTGAGGGCGTCCTTGCTGGCGATGGCGTTGTCCATCAGGTAGCGGAACATGTCCTCGTTGTTGCTTCGGCCATCGATGAAGGCCTGGCCGGTGCGCGCGGTCACGGCTTGCTGCACCAGACGCTGCTCGAAGAGTCCGTCACCGAGACGCTTGGCGCTCTGGTCCGGGTCGTAACCGAGTTTGCCGAGCAGGTAGTCCGAACTCATGAAGGACTTGAGATCGGTCAGCGCCGGGTTGGTTTCGATCAGGTATTTGTGGCCGTTCGCCGGGGCCTTGGTGTCTGGCAGGCCCGTCACGCGGGTGACCGGGCGACTGTCGATCGACTCCCGGGCGTCATTGCCACGTCCGCCCCTGCCGGGACCGGCCGGATTCACCGGAACGTTCACATCCAGCGTGCTGGCGACCGCTTTGACCATGGTCGGGTCGCGTCGAAAGGTATCGACGGCGCGCGTGCTGTCAGAGACCGGTGCAGGAGCATCGACCAGCAAATTGCGCGGACCGCCGCTGGTGCCTGCGACCAGATGCTGCTCGGCCTTGACCGACTCGCCGGTCATTGTCCAGGTGGGCGATGGACCTGTAGCGACTACAGGAGAAAGGTCACTGCCCCCCTGGGTGCTCAGACGGAAAAGACCTTTGTCGCCTACCGGCAAGGAGAAGCCCGGCAAGGTCAGTGGATTGACCTGCTGCTGGGCCAGCTCCGGTGGCAACTGGCTGTTGATCCTGATGACCGCTATGCCGGTGTTGCCAACCCGAGTGTCTGCGACTTTGTTGGTACCGCCAGTAGCGCCGTAATCCTGGTGGATGACGCTGTTCTCCACGTCCTTGACGGCGGTGATCGAAACGTTGCCACCGGCCTGAATGACAGCATTGCGGCTTGTACCTGTGCTCGCTGCACCTGTGCTGTCAACAGCGACTTCAGTGACGGACTCAGGTTTGTACTGAGTCAACTGAGCGGGCAGTTCGACCAGATTATTCTTGTCATAAAGAGATGGCGTTGTGGATTCAAAGCCATAGTTCAAACCAGGCAGTGCGATGTTATAGCCACGTAACGCACTGACCGTTGCGCCTGTCTCACTGTCCTTGAGACCCACCACGTTGTACCACTCGCCGTCCCGGTTCCCTTCTCTGACACGACCGGATGTCGGAATGGCTTTACGGATAGCACCCGCCGGATCGATGTAATACACATACGGGAAATCAGGATTGTTGCGCTGGTTGTAAGGCATTACGACGCTTTCGAAAAACCGTGGAGTATCGCCCGCTCCCATGGTCAGGACGTAAGTGCTTGTACGTTCGATGGTGCCGCTCTTGGCACCAATGTTTTTGAGGCTGTCGGCCGTGATGCTGATATTGCCGCCGGCAGCCACGGTGCTTTTGCTGTTAAGAAAAGTCCCGCCCTGGAAAACGAAGTCCTTGCCTACATTCAATACGGCAGAGGCGCTGGTATCAGTGTCAGTACTTTGATAAAGCTCATGAGCCGAAAGCGTGAAAACGAATGTCCCGCCGCGGCAGTCGTTGCAAATATTGGCAATGTAGCCAGAGACCAGTTTGCGGTCACCCGACATCACTGGGCCTTCGGAGCGGTTTTCGAAGACATCGGCATTCATCGTGAACGCGCCACCGCTCTCCATGGAACCGGAGATGTTGTAGACGCCTGCCGCCCTCGCTGCACCGCCGTAACCACCGACAACAACATTACCCAGACCGTAGAAATCACCATGCTGGTTGGTCAGATTGCCAACACTGAGCGTCATGTCCTTGCCGCTGAAGATCAACCCGCGGTCATTGAGCAATGAAGGGGTGTTGATGTTCAGGTTCTGCGCCGCACCCAACGTGCCGTAGTTGGCGACACTGCCGGCGTTCACGGTCAGATCTTCACTGGAGGTGATGCGGCCCGAGTTGACGAGCGATCCACCGGTACTGATCGTCGACGATCCGCCAGCGGCGATGCTGCCGGCACCACCGATGTTGACTTGCGCTGCACTCAGGTTGAGACCACGCTGACTCGACATACGCCCGTTGCCGCCATAGGCGCCGGTCAGTTGCATATGAATCAGGCCATCACTGGCGAGCAGTCCGTCGTTGGTCCAGTTGCCCCCACGTATCTGCAGAAGATCGGAGGCCAGCAGCTTGCCGCTGGCGCTCTGGCTGAACTGGCGGACGTTCACGTTCAATCGCCCGGCCTGAATCACGCTGGAGTTGTTCCAGGTGTCGGCCGTCAAATCCAGAAGGCCGCCGGTGGTAATGCTGCCGCCGGCACCGATCACGTTGGTCGTGGAGAGATCGAACTTGCCGCGACCGACGTGGTTGAGCTGCCCGCCACCGTTGAGGAAGCTGCCGACGGCCAGGGTCATGTCGGTGTTCGCGGTTTCCAGCACGCCATTGCGGTTATCCAGCAGGCCGCCGATCTGGAATTCGGTCTTGCCAGAGGTGCCCAGCGAACGCAGTCGGCCACTCTGGTTATTGACGCTGGCCGCTTTGACGGTCAGTCGGGTGTTGCTTTCAATGACACCCGCGCCGTTAATCAGCGCACCACTCAAGCCAAAATCGATGCGCTCGGCGGCGATCTGCCCGGCACCGTTGTCCAGACTCGTGCCGCTTACGCCAACCAGCCCTTTGGCGTAGATCACGCCATTACGGTTATCGAATGCAGCGGTGGTGATGTTCGCGTCGGCGCCTTGCGCCGAGATGCGCCCGCCATTGTTGTTCAGGCCGGCCAGTGCCGACAGTTTCAGGCCCTGAGCCTGAATGACGCCGCCCTGGCGATTGTTGTTCAGGTCGAAGCCATTGCGCAGGACACCGACGGTACGTGCCTCGAGGGCACCCTTGATGCTGGACAGAATCCCGCCGCGGTTATCGATGCTGGCCGCACCGACCGTCACGTCGCCTTCCTGAGCGATGATTTTTCCGCTCTGGTTATCGAGATCGCCAGTAACGTCGAGCGTCAGGCCGGTCTGGCTCTGGATCGAACCTTTGCCGTTGGCCAGGCTCGCCGCCTTGAGTTGCAGGCTGCCGGTCTGGCTGTAGATCAAGCCGTCGGCATCGTTGCGCACGGCGGCGCTGGCGGTGATCAACAAGCCATCCTTGGCCGCAATGGTGCCTTTGCTACCGTTGTCCAGCGAGCCGGTCAGCAGTTGCAGCGAACCTTGACTGGCGAGCTGGCCGTTGCGGTTGCTCAGATCGCTGACGCCTTTGATCACGACCGGACCGGTGCCCGCCAGTTTGCCGGCGTTGTTGTTCAGCTGTCCCGACAGGTTCAGGTTGATCGCGCCGTTGGCCGCGAATTTGCCCCCGCTGTTATCCAGGCTCGTAGCGTTGGCAGTGAGCGCCTGTAGCGCGTTGATGGAACCGTCTGCGTTGGTCAGTGCAGTGCTGGTGATGTCCAGTGCGGCGCCACTGTCGATCAGGCCGCCCTGATTGTTGTTGAGTGCGCCTTTGAGCGTGAGGGTCTGCCCTGCCGCACTGCTGAGAATGCCTTTGTCGCTGTTGTCGAGGCTGCCGGCATTGACGGTCAGATTGCCTTGCGAAACCAGAGCGCCGTTACCGCTGTTGAGCAGAGCGCCCTTGAGATCGACCGACACATCACCGTTGCGGCTTGAGAGCGTGCCGTTGGCGCGGTTGTCCAGGCTGTCGCCACTGACGCTCAACTGCTGCCAGCCCGAGAGCAAGCCGTTCTGGTTGGTCAGGGTCGTACCGCTGAGCTTCAGTTTCTCGCCGCTGATGATCTTGCCGGCATTGTTGTTCAATGCCCGGGCGATGACGTCGAAACCCAGGCTGCTGGAGATTTCACCGCCCTGGTTGTTCAGGTCGCGCAAGCGCTTGAGGGTCAGCGGTCCCTTGGCACTCAACAAACCATTGGTGTTGTCGATGTCGCCATTGGCCAGATCCACGGTAACGGCTTTGTCGCCCAGCAGGCGTCCGCCGTTCTGGGTCAGGGAGGTCAAGGTCAGGTCGATATCGCCGCCGGCGGAGACTTCACCGCCATTGCTGGAGTCCAGCGCTGACGCCGTCAGCGACAGACTGCCCTGGCTGTTGATCAAGCCTTTGTCGCGGTTGTTCAGGGCCATGGCATTGAGCGTGACGCTGCCGATGCCCTGCAAAACACCGCCCTGGTTATTCAGGTCGGCGCTGCGAATACGCAGCGCTTGCGCCGCACTCACCAGGCCGTCGCTGTCGTTGCGCAGCAGGCCATCGACAGTCAGGTCAAGATCACCGCGGCTGACCAGACTGCCGCCACTGCTGTTCAGACTGCCGGCACGGACATCGATCGATGCTGCACCGATCATGCCTTTGACGTTGTCCAGTGCCTGGGCGATGCGCAGCGTCAGGCTCTGGGCACTCAGTAACTTGCCATTGCCGTTGTCCAGATTTTGCGCCGCCACGGTAAAGGCTTCACCGCTGGAAATTTCTCCGCCCTGGTTGTTCACGCCATTGAGTTGCTGGAGCAACAACGTACCGGGGGCATTGATCAAGCCATTCTGGTTATTGAGCTGGCCATTGTTCATGTCCAGGCTCAGACGAGTATTGCTGAACAGTTTGCCGCTCTGTTGCTCGAGCCGTGTGACCGACGCCGTCAAAGCGCCCTGGCTACCAATCTGCCCGCCATCGCGGTTGGTGACCTTCCCCGCGACGAGGTTCAGGGTCTCGGCGCTGCTGAGCTTGCCGGTGCTGTTGTCGAAGTCGCCTGTGGTGACGCGGGCCGCGCCCTTGGCGCTGAGTGTGCCTGCCTGACGGTTGTCGAGGCCGGTGCTGTCGAGCACCAGCGCCCCATCGGTGACCACCGCACCGCCCTGGTTATCAACGCTGCCGCGACTCTCGACTGTCAGGTCCGCAGCGCTGGAAAGGCTGCCCTTGATGTTGGTCAGTTGCGAGGTTTTGACCGTCAGGGCGCTTTCGCTGCTGACCTTGCCCTGGCTGTTGTCGAATGCACCGGTCAGCGTCAGTCCCATGGCCTGCTGGCTCAGCAGTTCACCACCACTGTTGTCCAGCGATTTGCCGTGCAGATCGAACGAGGTGCCGGCATTGATCAGACCCTTGTTGCGGTTGATCAATTGCTCGACAGTGAGCGTCAACGACTGGCCGGTGAAGATCTTGCCGGCGTCACTGTTGTCGAGTTTTTTGCCGGTCACCTGCAGATCGCTATTGGTGCTGATTTCACCGCCGCGGTTATCCACGTCGTCGACGTTCAAGGTCATCGCCTTGGTCGAGCCGAGCAGTCCGCCCTGACGGTTGTCGAGCAGGTCGGCATCGAGTTTGAGGACGCCGGTGGCGATCAACTGGCCGTCCTGGTTATCGAGCTTTTTCGCCTGTACGGTGGCATCCGACTTGCCGGCGATGCTGCCGCCACGGTTGTCCAGCGTCTGCGCCGTCAGTTCGAGTTTGCCGTCGGCAATCACCGTACCAAGCTGGTTATCCAGGGTGTTGTCGGTCGTCAGTGTCAGTGGGCCACGGCTGCTGATCAAGCCTTCATTGTTGTCGAGGCTGCCGCTGTGACTGTCCAGCGATGCCCCGGAAATAACGCCTTTGGCGTTGTTCAGCGCCTGCGCAATGCGTACGGTCAAGCCCTGCTGACTCAGCAGTTTACCGTTGCTGTTGTCCAGGTCATGGGCGGTCAGTGCGAAGGCTTGCTGGCTGGAGATTTCGCCGCCCTGGTTGTTCACGCCATTGAGTTGCTTGAGCAGCAATTCGCCGGGCGCATTGATCAGACCGTTCTGGTTGTTCAACTGGCCGTTGTTCAAATCAAGACTCAGGCTGGTCTTGCTGAACAGTTCACCGCCCTGCTGATCGAGGCCGGTCACCGACATGGTCATGGCTTGCTGACTGGCGATGCGGCCTGCAGCGTTGTTGACCTGCCCCGCCGTGAAGTCCAGCGTTCCACCGCTGATCAGGCGCCCGCCCTGACTGTTGTCGACATCGCCGCTGTCGATCCGGCTGTTGTCCTTGCCGGAGATCAGACCTTTCTGACTATTGTCGAGACTGGCGCTCTTGAGTTTCAGAGTGCTGTCGGTGCTGATGGAGCCCCCCTGATTGAGCAGCGCGCCAAGACTGGTCAACGCCAGGGCGCCGGCGCTGGTCAGGTTGCCGGCATTGTTATCGACACGGCCGGCATTGAGGGTCAACGTGCCTTCGCTGCTGATGAGCCCCTGGCCGTTGAGCATTGCATCGTCCAGCGTGACGACCAGGCCTTTCAAGCTATCGAACGAGCCACCGGTGTTATCTAGCGTATTGCCGGTCAGTTTCGTCGCGCCGCTGGCGACGATCATGCCTTTGTTCTGGTTGATCAATCGGGTAACAGCAAGCTCCAGATCGCTGGCCGCGAGAATCTTGCCACCGTCGCTGTTGTCCAGACGCTGGCCCTTGATATTGAGCAACAGGCTGCCAGATAGCTCGCCCGCCCGGTTATCGATGTCATCGACCGCGAGAGTCAGCGCTTTTTTGGTGCCGATCAGCCCGCCGTTACGGTTGTCGAGTGTGGTGCCGGTCAGGCTCAGATTGCCCTGTGCGACCAGTGCGCCGCCCTGCTGTTGCAGCAGGCCGATGGTCGCGGTCAAGTCGCCCTGGCTGGAGATCCGCCCTTTGGCGTTCTGCACCTCGCCGGCCTTGATACCCACCGGGCCGACAGCACTGACCAGGCCACTGCTGTTGTCCAGGCGCGTGCCTGCGTATGTGATGCCAGCCTTGCCGATGATCAGACCGTTGTCGCGGTTATCCAGTCGATCGACGTTCAGCGTCAGTTGCCCGTCGCCTTGCAGCGCGCCACCACGGTTGTCTGCCGAATCACTGCGCAAGGCCAGCGTGCCTTTGCCGATGACCTTGCCGTCACGGTTGTCGAGATGACCGGCCTGCGCGTCAATGGCGCCCTTGGCGGTGATTTCGCCTTTGTTGCGGTTGTCGAGCAAACCGCTGACCCGCACCACAAGACCGCCATCGCTGACCACGACCCCGGCGTCGCGGTTATCGAGACTACCGGCCTTGAGATCGAGAGCAACGCCGGAACCGAGCATGCCGTCGCGATTGTCCAGCGCGGCACTGAGATCAATGTTAAGCCCCAGATCACCCAGGATCTGACCGCCGAGGTTGTTGACGGAGGTTCCGCTGAGTCGAGTGATACCGGAACTCGAAACCTGGCCGTTGCTGTTGTTCAACTGACCGATCGTGGCCGTCAGGTTACCCTTTGCGTCGATCAAACCTTGGCTGTTGAGCACTTGATTGGCGGTCACGTTCAGCGCGCCTTTGCTCAGCACACGCCCGTCATTCTGGTTGTCCAGCGTCCCCGCAACGATGCTTGCGATCTGCGCAGCGCTCAGCGTGCCGCCCTGGTTACTCAGCACCTGCGCGGCATTCACCGCCAGATTGCGGCTGGCCACCAGGCTCTTGCCACGGTTGTCGATGTTTTGCGCACTCAGGCTCAGATCGCCATTGGCATTACGACCACCGTCAGCGTTGACCCCGGCTTCAATGGCCCCGGCGTTGGTCAACTGACCGCCCGCACTGAGGCTGATGCTGTCCCGCGCCGCGAGGGTCTGCCGGTTGGTCAGGTCGCCCTGAGTCTGTACGTTCAGCGAGGTGCCGGCGTAGACCGCCGAGCGGGTCTCCAGGCTGGCAGCCTTGACGTTGACCGCGCCGATGGCTGAAGTTTCGGCCAGGCTCAACTGGCCGTTGGCGTCGAGCTGGATGTCGCCGCCGCTGGCGATCAGTTTGCCGTCCAGCTTCACCCCGACCCCGGCCTCGGTGCCGACCAGTTTGATCGCACCGGCGTACATCCCGCCCAGTGCCGAGGAGTCGATGGCCAGTTGCGGCTTGGCGCTGCCGTCGTCAGCGCGGGCGGTGGCGTTCAGGGTTTCAGCATTGACGTCGTTGCGCCCGGCAATGATGGTCAGGTTTTTCGCCTGGATCTCGGCATTGATTTTTGCGCTGCGGGTGATGATTTCGAAGCGGTCGACATTGGTTGCGTTAAGCCCGGCGCCTTCGATGGCGACGCTGCCCTGATCGACCTGGAAACGGTCCAGGCGACCGCTGCCATCCAGCACCGGTTTGCCGGTAGTGAGGGTGACGCGAGGCGTGTTGATGAAACCGCAACCGTTGCAACTGATGCCGTACGGGTTGGCGACGATCACCCGAGCCGACTGCCCCGCCACTTCGGTGTAACCGCGCAACTGGCTCGGGCTGCCACCGATGACTTCGTTGAGGATCGCCTGCGCCGAACCGCTGTTCTTCAGGTGCGGGTTGTCGATGACATACCCGCCCAATTGGGTGGACGAAGCCTGGTTCGAGCCGTTGTTGAGGATGACGCCCTGCGCGCCGACGTTGTAATCATGGAACTGGTTGTGCGACAGACCGCTGCCGTTGGGCGTGGCGATGTTGATGATCTGCACGCCGTTACCGGCGCGATCAAGGGTGGTGCCAGGGTTGGCCACCACGATGCCGTCGGCCTGGGCCCACATCGGCTGCCAGAACATGACGTTGGCCAGCAAAAACGCCAGTCCTCGCTTGGGCATACCGCAGAACTGATCACGGCTTTTTACGGCGGCAGATGGCAGGCGAGCGAGAAAGGCGAACTGACGAACGTCCATGTAAAGGTCTCAATGCACAGGCAGGATGGGCGATTTGAAGGCAGGCGCGACGATCCCGACGGGGTTGCGGATGGCGCCCGTCAGAGCAAAATCGGATAGGGAGAAAGTTGCGCAAGGCGATCAAGCGTTGCCCGGACGATCACGGCAAAAGCCATGAACGCCTGTTCGTTCCCTCGTAGCGGCACACTGATATCAAATTAATGGCGCGATATTAGATGGCCACTATTTTGGCGTCAATTATTGGATGCGACGACCCGGCGTTGCCGACGAACGGTCATCATGCCGTCAAATACCCTTCAACTGACGTCCCCGGGCAGGGTCAGCGCCTCCTGGCGCAATAATCTGTAAACTCTCCCCTCTTTCGCCGCCCCTCTCATCCCGGTGGACATCACCTCTTTATATTGCGGAGTCAGCCTTGCGTCTGTTTCACACCTCCGACTGGCACCTTGGGCAGAACCTGCACGGCCAGGAACGCGATTTCGAGCACGCCTGTTTTCTCGAGTGGCTGCTGCGCCAATTGAAGCTGGCGCAGCCGGACGTGCTGCTGATTGCCGGCGACATCTTCGACACGGTCAATCCACCGGTCAAAGCCCAGGAACGCCTCTACGACTTCATCGTCAGCGCCCATGAACAGCAGCCGTTGCTGACCATCGTGATGATCGCCGGCAACCACGATTCCGGTTCGCGGATCGAACTGCCCGCGCCGTTGATGCGGCGTTTGCGCACCCATGCGCTGGGCCGGGTGTTGTGGCTGGATGACGGACAACTGGATGCGGAGCGTCTGTTGTTGCCGCTGCCGAATGCGTCCGGCGAGATTGCCGCGTGGTGCCTGGCGCTGCCGTTCCTGCGGCCTGCCGAAGTGACCGGCGCGCATCTGGGCGACAACTACCTGCGCGGCATAGGTCAGGTGCATGAATGGCTGATCGAAGCAGCGAATGCCAAGCGCCAACCGGGCCAGGCACTGGTCGCCATCAGCCACGCGCACATGGCCGGTGGTTCGGTATCGGAAGACTCCGAGCGCAGCCTGATCATCGGCAACGCCGAAGCCCTGCCCGCCAGCCTGTTCGGGCCGAGCATCAGCTATGTCGCCCTCGGCCATTTGCACAAGCCGCAGAAGGTCAACGGTGAAGAACGGATTCGCTACAGCGGTTCACCGATCCCGTTGTCATTTTCGGAAATCAGCTATCAGCATCAGGTGCTCGACGTCGTTCTGGACGGCGAAACCCTGGTCAGCGTCGAGCCAATGCTGATCCCCCGCTCCGTCAATCTGCAGCGCCTCGGCCCTGCGCCGCTGGCGGAAATCCTGCTGCAACTGGCGGACCTGCCGAATATCGACCTGCTGGCCGAAACCCAGCGCCAGCCCTGGCTGGAAGTGCGGGTGCACCTCGATGAGCCACAACCAGACTTGCGCCATCAGGTGGAAAGCGCCCTGCAAGGCAAGGCTGTGCGACTGGTGCGGATCGCCGCCGAATACGCCGGCAACCGTGGCGCTGATGGCGCCGAAGACGGCAGTGCGCTGATCGAACTGGACCAGCTCACACCGCAGGAATTGTTCAGCCGCGCCTGGCTCGACAACTACGGCAGCGAGGTCGATGAGCAAACCCTCAAGGACTTCGCCGAGCTGCTGCAAGACGTCCAGATGGAGAGCGAGCAGCCATGAAGATTCTCGCCATTCGCTTGAAAAACCTCGCGTCGCTGGCCGGCCCGTTCGAGATCGACTTCACCGCCGAACCGCTGGCCAGCGCCGGCCTGTTCGCGATCACTGGCCCGACCGGCGCCGGCAAAAGTACTTTGCTCGATGCACTGTGCCTGGCGCTGTTTGGCGCCGTGCCGCGTCTGAACAACACCGGGCGTGACGCCAAGGTGCCGGACGCCGACGGCGAAATCGCCACCGGCGACCCGCGCACCCTGCTGCGTCGTGGTACGGGCGAAGGGTTTGCCGAAGTTGATTTTGTCGGCGTCGATGGCCGTCGCTATCGCGCGCGCTGGGAAGCCAACCGTGCCCGGGAAAAGGCCGGCGGCAAGTTGCAGGCCAGCCGTCAGAGCCTGCGCGACATCGATCAGGATCAACTGCTCGCCAGCCAGAAAGGCGAGTACAAGACTCAGCTCGAAGCCGCGCTGGGCCTGAACTTCGAACAGTTCACCCGCGCCGTGCTGCTGGCCCAGAGCGAGTTCAGCGCCTTCCTCAAGGCCGACGACAACGACCGCAGTGAACTGCTGGAAAAGCTCACCGACACTGCGCTCTATACCCGCCTCGGCCGCCGCGCGTTCGACAAGACCAAAGAGGCCCGCGAAGCCCACAAGAAGTTGCAGGATCAGGCCACCGGCGTGACCCCGCTGGCACCCGAGGCCCGCGCGGAACTGGACGAGCGCTTCAATGCCGCCCAGCAGCAACTGAAGTTGCAGCAGGCGCAGCTCAAGCAGATCGAGCAGCAGCACAACTGGCTCAAGGAGCTGCTGCGACTGCAAGACTCGCAACAGGCCGCCGCCGAACAACTGCGCAGCGCCGACCACGAACGGGAGTCGCTGGCCGGTGAGCGTCTGAGGCTCACCCGCCTCGAACAACTTGCCCCGCAACGGCACCAGTTCGCCCGCAAAACCGAACTCGATGCACTGCTGACCCCGCTGGCTGAACAGATCCAAGCCCACACCCGGCAAGAAAGCGAACTGACCGAGCGCCACACGCGACTGGAGCAGGATCTCGCCGCAGCGCAGATTGCCCTGACCCAGGCGCAAACGCAGCAGAGCGAAGGCGCGCCGCTGTTGCGTCAGGCGTTCGAGGAGCAAAGCACCCTCGCCCGCCTCGCCAAGGATGTCGCAACCGGCACCGAAGCGAAGCAAGCCGCTGAGCAAGCCTGCGCCCAGGGCCAGGGCACAATCCAGACCCTGCTCGATCAGCAGAAACAGGTCGCCGAACGCTTGCAACGTATCGCCGCCGATCTCGAGCAAAGCGCTCACTTGGCACCGTTGAGCGAAGCGTGGAATGCCTATCGCGATCGCTTGCAGCAACTGATGCTGATTGGCAATCGGTTGAACAAGGGCCAAAGCGAACTCGCTTCCCTCGAAGAAAACGCCACTCGCGCCACCGAAGCGCTCGCCACGCAAAAGCAGCAGCTGGAAGTATTGTTCAAGGAGGCTGGCGCCGAACCGGACGCCGTCGCGGAGCAGATCGGCATCCTCGGCACTCTGTTGCAGGACAACCGCAAGCAACTGCGCGCCATCGAAGACCTGACGCGCCTGTGGGCCAGTCAGCAGGAGCTGGACAAGCGCAGTGCCGAACTGCAACAACGTCAGCTCGATGCGCAACGGGAGCGCGAGCGCCTGACCCAGGACGGGGTGAAAACCAAGTCCGAGCTGACCGTCGCCGAACAGACCCTCAGCGTCACCCGTGAATTGCTCGAACGTCAGCGTCTGGCCCGCAGTGCCAGTGTCGAAGAGTTGCGCGCGCAATTGCAGGACGACCAGCCATGCCCGGTCTGCGGCAGCAACGAGCACCCGTACCACCAGCCGGAAGCCCTGCTGCAGAGCCTCGGCCGTCACGACGAGAGCGAGCAGGCCAACGCGCAGCAAGCGGTCGATCAGTTGAAAGAAAAACTGACCGAGCTACGTGCCAGTGTCGGTGGCGTGATTGCCCAACAGAAAGAGTTGCTGCAACAGCAGGAACAACTGGCGGCACAACAGCAAACGCTGACGCCAAGCATCGAGGCGCATCCGCTGGCGGCATCGTTGCTGATTCAGGACAGTGACAAGCGCGCCGCGTGGCTGACTCGCCAGAACGATCAACTGAACCAGAGCATCACCCAGGACGAACAGCGCCAGACCGCCCTGCTCACGTTGCAACAGGATGCGGCGCGGCTGACCCAGCAATTGCGTCAGGCCGAAACCGCACACCAGCAAGCGTCGCAGCACCTGAGCAATCAGCAGCGCGAGCTGAGCGCTGACCGCCAACGCCTGGACGAAGAACTGGCGGCCTTCGCCACACTGCTGCCGAGCGACACCCTCGACGCCTTGCGCGCCGAGCCGGCCGCGACCTTCATGCAGCTTGACCGGCAAATCGCCGAACGTCTGGCGCAAGTCGATCAGCAGAAGGAAGAGCTGGCCGAACAGCAACAACGCCAGCAGACGCTCGAGAAAGAACAGGATCGCCAACAAGGCCGTACGCAGCAGCTGCAAACCGCTGAGCAGCAACTCAACGCGCTGATCGGGCAACAACAGGCCAGCCAAGAGAAGCTTGCGCAATTGCTGGGCGATCACACCTGCGCCGAGCATTGGCAGCAGCAACTGGAACAGGCCGTGGAACAGGCACGCAATGCCGAATCCACGACGACTCAGGCGCTGCAGGACGCGCGTACGCAGCTCGTGCAAACCGCCGCCGAACTCAAAGCGCAGCAGGAGCGTCTGCAAGCGCTGGAAAGCGAAGACCGCGATCTGGCCGGCAAGATCGCCGACTGGCGCGCCCGCCATCCGGAGCTGGATGACGGCGGCCTCGAAGACTTGCTGCGGGTCGATGACGCGCAAGTCGACGAACTGCGCCAACGCTTGCAGCGCAACGAAAAAGCCGTTGAGCAGGCCAAGGTGTTGTTGCAGGAACGCGATCAGCGCCTGCTCGATCATCAGGCCCAACACAACGGCAATCTGGATGCCGAACAACTCGCCAGCGCCCTCGCCGACCTGCAAACCCAGTGCACGGCCAGCGAACAGCAATGCGCCGAACTGCGCGCCGAGCAGGCCGAAGACCAGCGGCGCCAGAATGCCAATCAGGCGCTCGCGCAGCAGATCGCCGACGCCTATGCCGAGTATCAGCGCTGGGCGCGGCTCAATGCGCTGATCGGCTCGGCCACCGGCGACACCTTCCGCAAGATCGCCCAGGCCTACAACCTTGACCTACTGGTGCATCACGCCAACGTGCAGCTGCGGCAACTGGTCAAGCGCTATCGCCTCAAGCGTGGCGGCAGCATGCTCGGCCTGCTGGTGATGGACACCGAAATGGGCGACGAACTGCGCTCGGTGCATTCGCTGTCCGGTGGCGAAACCTTCCTGGTGTCGCTGGCCCTCGCGCTGGGCCTGGCCTCGATGGCGTCGAGCACGTTGAAGATCGAATCGCTGTTCATCGACGAAGGTTTCGGCAGCCTAGATCCGGAATCCCTGCAACTGGCCATGGACGCCCTCGACGGCTTGCAGGCGCAAGGCCGCAAGGTCGCGGTGATTTCCCACGTGCAGGAAATGCACGAGCGGATTCCGGTGCAGATTCAGGTACAGCGCCAGGGCAACGGTTTGAGCACACTGGAGGTGAAATGAACACGCTGTATTCCTTCCGCCGCTGCCCGTACGCGATGCGGGCGCGGATGGCCCTGCGTTATTCGGGTGTGCCGATTGAGATCGTTGAAGTCAGCCTGAAAGCCAAACCGGCCCAGATGCTGGCGATCTCGCCCAAGGGCACGGTGCCGGTGCTGGATGCGGACGGTCAGGTGATCGATGAAAGTCTGGAGATCATGCGCTGGGCGCTGGCGCAGAACGATCCGGATGAGTGGTTGCTGGGGGGCGATTCAAGGATCGCCAAGTTGATCGAAGCCAACGATCAAGTGTTCAAGGTTCACTTGAATCGCTACAAGTACGCCGAGCGTTATCCGGAACAGCCGATGGAGGTTTATCGGGCGGAAGGTGCTCTGTTCTTGCAGAAACTGGATGAGTTGCTCGAGGGTCGCGAATACTTGCTGACCAATCATCCGAGCCTGGCCGATATCGCGCTGTTGCCGTTCGTTCGCCAGTTCGCTCACGTGGATCGTGACTGGTTTGCGCAGACGCCTTACGTGCGGTTGCAGGCCTGGTTGCAGCGGTTTCTGGAGTCGGAGCTGTTCACCGGCATCATGAAAAAGTAGGCACGTTACGCCAGCACTTCACACATGCCGATGGCCGAGCAATCCACTTCAAACGGGCCGAGAAAACCGCTGGGAGTTTTCACTGGCGGATTTCCGGCCAGCAGCCCCAGCGCATTGGCCCGTTCGATGTTGTGCGCGATGTTGTGGTTGGCCTCTATGGCCCGGGCCAGGCCGCCGACCGAGCCCTGGCCGAACCCCAGAAGCGAAGCGCCGTTGGTCATGAACGCCAATCCGGCGATGACCCAGAGTCTGTAGCCTTTCATGCTCCGCCGACTCCCGCGAGTTCAGCTGAATCCACGGTCGCGTTCTGCGAGCGGAGTTCGAACTGGATGCCGGGATGGGCGACGTCGATCGGTGCTTCGAAGCTGTGTTGCGACTGCGACGCCAGACTGACAAACAGCACCATGACCAGGTACAGACCGATGGCCACGTAGGCGCCGCGCTTGGCGGAAGTGATGATTGAACTGGCCATGATGTGTGCTCCGTGGACAATGTTTCGAGGTCCACAGAATCGATCAAAAAAGCCGGGGTAACCACTCAGGGTTTTCCATAGTAACCATCAGCTTCGTTGATTATTTAGCCGGTCTATCTCGCTGTTTGAAAATAGCTATCGTCGGTCGTTGCGCAGGCAAAAAACTGCCCAAGGCTGCGATCTTTTGATTTTGCTTTTTGAGAAACAAGATCAAAGGATCGCAGCCTTGGGCAGTTCCAGGGTATGACGGAAATTTCAGTGTTGAGCTTTGTGATCCAGCGCGGCGTAGAAGTTGGCGCTTTGTTGCAGGTATTTCTGGGTGTAGCTCTGGGTGTGGGATTTTTTGTCGCTGATTTCAACGTTGGCACTGGCTGGCAGAGCCACGGTGGCGGAGATGGCGGAAGCGGCGATGATCGAGAAGAGATTGAAGTTCATGGCGGTAACCCTCGTGTTCAGTTGGCTTGCTTGCCCGGTTGGGCCGTGAAGCAAACTTAACGCTCGAGGGTTGATCGCTTGAAATGCTTTGCAACATTACCTGTTATCAGCAGGATTAATACATAGCTTCAGGCCCCGCAGACCGGGGCCTGCGGCTTATTGACGCACGAGAAACTTCAGATCGCTAGGGGCGTCCATCGGCAGTTTTTGCACGGTTTTGCCGAGCAGACCGGTCTTGCCGTCGCGCTCGACCACGACAATCTGGTTGCTCTTCTGGTTGGCGATCAGCAGGAATTTGCCGCTTGGATCGAGGCTGAACTCACGCGGGTGATCGCCTTCCACCGAACGTCGTTGCAGTTCCTTGAGCTGGCCATTGGCCGGGTCGATGGCGAACACCAGCAGCTGATTGGCGGTGCCACGGTTGCTGACGTAAAGGAATTTGCCGTCGGCGGACGCGTGCAGCGCGGCGGCGGCTTTGTCCGACGTCGGCTGGCCGGCAGCCAGATCGACCAGTTGCGTCTGGGTCAGGACGCCGTCCTTGTAATCGAACACTGCGACCTGAGCACTCATTTCCATGGTCAGCCAGGCATGTTTGCCGTCAGCGCTGAACAGCAGATGACGCGGGCCGCTGCCGGCTGGCAGTTGCACCGACGCGGTTTTCGCCGGGGTCAGCGGCAGTTCCGGGTTGGCTTTCGGGTCGAATTGGTAGATGAAGACCTTGTCCGCACCCAGGTCATTGGAGAACACGTAACGACCGTCCGGCGAGGACACCGTCGAGTGCACGTGGTTCGAGGCCTGACGCTCGGGATTGACCCGGCTTGCCGGGTGCGCGCTCATCTGCACCACCGGTTTGAGCTTGCCGTCGCTGCCGACCGGCAACACCGCGAGGGTGCCGCCCGGATCTTCAACCACCGAGTAGTTGCTGACGAACAAATGGCTGGCGTCGCCGCTGAGGCTCGAATGGGTCGGCTCGTTGCCCAGGCTCTGCACTTGATTGATCAGGGTCAGCGCGTGGGTCTTCGGATCGATGGAATAACTGCTGACGCGGCCGACCGGATCCTTCTGGCCAGGGCCGTTTTCGTTGACCACGAACACCCGGTGCTGATCCTTCGACAGGGTCAGCCACGACGGGTTTTCGCTCTTGATCACTTGCAGCGGTTTGGCGGCGATCTGGCCGGTGGCGCTGTTGAAGTTCATCCGGTAGATGCCTTCGCTGGTGCCGGCGGTGTAGGAGCCCACCAAAAACTGGAAGCTCTCGGCCGAGGCACTGGAAAGGCCCATCGCGCCGACACTGCCGGCCATCAGCAATGGCCAGAATTTACGCATGTTCATTCAGTTTCATCCTCGTCGTCGGCACTGCTCAGTACGTCACCGAGGCACACCAGACGGTGTTCGCCAACGGTTTTGGTGTCGCTGGAAAAACCGACGATCAACCAGCTCTGCAGGTCTTCATCAAACGTCGCCGCCGCCACCTGAGCCGGGGTGAACTCCCAATGCTTGGCGGTACGGCCATCGATGCATTCGATGTGCAGGTTGTCGTCTTCGTCGAGGGCGAATTCGAAAGCGTGCAGGCCGTCGATTTCGACCATACCGCAGTGTTCGAGGGCGTTGAGAAGGGTGTCGGTTACGGCAGTCATGGCAATCATGTCTTTCAGGGGGAAAGGGCCAATGATAGCTCAAAGCCCCGCGCTTGATCGTTCCCACGCTCTGCGTGGGAATGCCTCAAGGGACGCTCCGCGTTCCAGCTCTCGAATGGGACGCAGAGCGTCCCGGGCTGCATTCCCACGCGGAGCGTGGGAACGATCATGCGGTTAGAGGGCCTCGCGCGATGGCTTGCCGTCGACCAGCCGCTGAATACGCAGCGGGTTGGCGTTTTTCAGTGGTTCCGGCAGCAGGCTGTCGGGGTAGTTCTGGAAGCACACCGGCCGCAGGAAACGATCAATCGCCAGCGTCCCCACCGAGGTACCGCGGGCATCGGACGTCGCCGGATACGGGCCTCCGTGAACCATCGAATCGCACACTTCGACACCGGTCGGATAACCATTGAGCAGGATCCGCCCGACCTTCTGTTCCAGCAACGGCGTCAGCTCCGGGAAGCGCTCGAAATCCGTCTGCTCGCCGATGATGGTCGCCGTCAGTTGCCCGTGCAGGCCCTGCAACGCCGCGCTCAGCTGCGCCTTGTCGGCCACTTCGACGATCACCGTGGTCGGGCCGAACACCTCTTCCTGCAGCACTTCATCGCCACCGATCAGCAGGCTGACATCGGCCTTGAACAACTGCGGCTGCGCCTGATTGCCCTGCTGCGGATTGCCCGCCAGGTGCTCGATGCCGGCGTGGGCCAGGAGTTTTTCCAGGCCTTTGCCGTAGCTGCCGAGGGTGCCGGCATTGAGCATGGTTTGCGCCGGTTGATCACCGATCAGCGCCGCGACTTGCTCAACGAATGCGGTGAACTGTGGCGAACGGATGCCGATCACCAGGCCCGGATTGGTACAGAACTGACCGCAGCCCTGCACCACCGAAGCGGTCAGATCGCAGGCGACGGTTTCCGATCGCACGGCCAGGGCCTCGGGCAACACGATCACCGGGTTGATGCTCGACATCTCGGCGAACACCGGTATCGGCTGAGGCCGCGCGGCGGCCATGTCGCACAGCGCCCGTCCGCCGCGCAGCGAACCGGTGAAACCAACCGCCTGAATGGCCGGATGTTTGACCAGCCATTCACCGACGCCACCACCGTAGATCATGTTGAACACACCGGCCGGCATCGTGGTTTTTTCTGCTGCACGGATCAGCGCATCGGCAACCAGTTCAGCGGTGGCCATGTGACCGCTGTGGGCCTTGAACACCACCGGGCAACCGGCCGCCAGCGCCGATGCGGTATCGCCGCCGACGGTGGAGAATGCCAGCGGAAAATTGCTTGCACCGAACACCGCCACTGGGCCGAGGCCGATGCGGTATTGGCGCAGATCCGGACGTGGCAGCGGCTGACGATCCGGCAACGGCAGGTCGATGCGCGCACCGTAGAAATCACCGCGTCGCAGGACTTTGGCGAACAAGCGCATCTGGCCGCTGGTGCGCCCTCTTTCACCTTGAATCCGCCCGGCCGGCAGTGCGGTTTCGCGACAGACCACGGCGACGAAATCATCGCCCAGCGCGTCCAGTTCATCGGCAATCGCATCGAGAAACTGCGCGCGGCGTTCGGCGCTGAGGCTGCGATACGCCGGATACGCCGCCGCAGCGGCTTTGGCGGCGGCGTCTACTTCCGCTTCCGTGGCCTGAATGAAATCGTGGGGCAGTGCTTCGCCCGTGGTGGCGTCCACGCTCTGCAGCTTGACGTTGCCCGCCGCGCTGCGACGACCGCCGATGTAGTTGTGACCGAGAATCTGAGTCATGGGATCTCCTTAAAGGGTGCCGATGCTGTCCGGTTCGAATGCCGCTGCGACCGGGGCGATGCCGTTGACCAGCGGTGCGCCGAATTCGGCCTGGCTGATCTCGAACACGTCGCCCGGCTGAGTGCGAATGCCATCGGCGAACGACAGGGTCGCGGTGCCGAAGAAGTGAATGTGCACGTCACCGGGACGCAGGAACTGGCTGTACTTGAAGTGGTGGTATTCGAGGTTCGCCAGGCTGTGGCACATGTTGGCCTCACCGCTGAGGAACTCGTTCTGCCAAAGTACTTCGCCGTCGCGCAGGATGCGGCTGGTGCCCGCCAGGTGTTGAGGCAATTCACCCGTGCGAAGTTCCGGGCCGTAGCTGCAACTGCGCAGTTTCGAGTGGGCCAGATACAGGTAATTCTTGCGCTCCATGACGTGATCGGAGAATTCGTTGCCCACCGCGAAACCGAGGCGATACGGCTTGCCGTCGTGGCCGATGATGTAGAGCCCGGCCATTTCTGGCTCCTCGCCGGCGTCTTCGGCAAACGGCGGCAGCGGGAACGGCTGACCGGGACGCACAACGATGCTGCCGTCGCCCTTGTAGAACCATTCCGGCTGCACACCGGCCTGCCCCGCCGCCGGTTTTCCACCCTCCACGCCCCACTTGAAGATGCGCATGGTGTCGGTCATCGCCGCTTCGTCACCGGCCTGCTGGTGCATCTTGTCCCGGGCCGAGGCGCTGCCGAGGTGCGTGAGGCCGGTGCCGCTGACCAGCAGGTGCGCCGGGTCCGGGTGATCCAGCGGCGGCAAAATGCGCAGTTTGGCCAGCAATTCGGCGTAATCGTGACTGATGCCGAGGCCAAGGGTTTGCACTTGCTGCGCGAGGGTGCTGCCGGCCTCGATCGCGGCCAGGGCCAGATCGCGAACCGTGCGCGCATCTTGTACTTCACGCACGAGGCCGTCCTCGACCACCCCGACACGGCGCTCGCCGCTACTCAATTCGAATTGAACCAGATGCATGATGTTCTCCTGTTAAAACAAATCCTGGATCGAAATCAGGTACGCGTCGCACCCCGTGCACTCGCTGCAAATTGCTCGACCGGGAGCACATGCTTGCGCTCCAGCAAGCGATAGACGACACCCGTCAGAATCAGCCCGAACACCATCACACCGGACAGGAAGTACAGGCCCGAAGCGAGGTTGCCGGTGTATTCCTTCAGCGCGCCGATCACGAACGGGCCGATGTAACCGCCGAGGTTGCCCACCGAGTTGATCAACGCAATCCCGGCTGCAGCACTGGCACCAGCGAAGAACCGCCCCGGCAGCGTCCAGAACACCGCCGTGCAGGAAAACAGCGCAAACGCCACCAGACACAACGCCGCCAGTTGCGCCACCGGCAACGACAGCCAGGCACTGAGGAACAGGCCCATGGCGCCCAGCACATAAAGCACCGCCAGATGGCCGTAGCGATCATTCAGACGGTCGGAACTGCGCGGAATGATCAGCAGGCCGATGATCCCGAAAATGTACGGCACCGAAGACACGAAACCTGTCACCAGATCGCTGCCGCCGAACTGTTTGATCAGGGTCGGCAGCCACAGGCCCAGGCCATAAATGCTCAGGGTCACCGGCAGGTAGAACAGCGCCAGCAGCAGCACGCGTTTGTCTTTCAGCGCATGCAGAGGATTGCCGTGACGGGTCTGGCCGTATTCCTGCAGGTCCTTTTTCAGCTCGCCGGTCAGCCAGTCCTTCTCGGCCTGATCCATCCATTTCACTTGCTGCGGGCCGTCCGGCAACCAGCGCAGTACCGGCCAGGTCAGCAGGATCGCCGGGGTGCCGATGACGATGAACAGCCACTGCCAGCCATGCAGGCCGAGGATGCCGTCCATGCCCAGCAAACCGCCCGAAACGGGGCCGGTGATCATCATCGCGATGGGTTGGGAAAGGATGAACAGCCCGAGGATCTTGCCGCGATGGCGCACCGGAAACCATTGGGTGATGTAGTACAGAACGCCGGGAAAGAACCCCGCCTCCGCCGCGCCGAGCAGAAAGCGCATCACGTAGAAACTGTGCGGGCCCTGGACGAAGGCCATGCCGATGGTGATGGCGCCCCAGGTGATCATGATCCGCGCAAACCAGCGCCGCGCGCCGAAGCGTTCGAGCATCAGGTTGCTGGGGATTTCAAACAGAAAGTAGCCGATGAAAAACAGCCCGGCACCGAGGCCGTAGGCAGCATCGCCGATACCGATGTCGGCGCCCATGTGCAGCTTGGCAAAGCCGACGGCCGAGCGATCCACATAGGCGATCAGGTACAGCAGGATCAGGAAGGGAATCAGTTTCAGCGTGATACGCCGGACAAGCCGCAGTTCCTGGCTCATGAGATCGGTCTCCGATTGTTGTTTTTATGGAACCTCGGGGAACGCCTCTCGCGGAAAACCGCCAGGGCCATCCCTCCGTCGAAAACGACTATATAGTAATACTAATTACGCAACAACACTTCCAAACCGTCGATTTTGCGCTTATGTTTAGCCGAAGCTCGCAAACAATAGTCTTACAATAAGAGAATCGATCATGTCTGATAAGAAACCCACCCTGCGCTCCGCCCAATGGTTTGGCACGGCCGACAAGAACGGCTTCATGTACCGCAGCTGGATGAAGAATCAGGGCATCGCCGACCATCAGTTCCATGGCAAGCCGATCATCGGCATCTGCAACACCTGGTCGGAACTGACCCCGTGCAACGCGCACTTCCGCCAGATCGCGGAGCACGTCAAACGCGGGGTGATCGAGGCTGGCGGATTCCCGGTGGAATTTCCGGTGTTCTCCAACGGTGAATCGAACCTGCGCCCGACCGCCATGCTCACCCGAAACCTGGCGAGCATGGACGTCGAGGAAGCGATTCGCGGCAATCCGATTGACGGCGTGGTGCTGCTGACCGGTTGCGACAAGACCACTCCGGCCCTGCTGATGGGCGCGGCCAGTTGCGACGTGCCGGCGATCGTCGTCACCGGCGGGCCGATGCTCAACGGCAAGCACAAAGGCAAGGACATCGGCTCCGGCACCGTGGTCTGGCAGCTCAGCGAACAGGTCAAGGCCGGCACCATCACGATTGATGATTTCCTCGCGGCCGAGGGCGGCATGTCTCGCTCCGCCGGCACCTGCAACACCATGGGCACCGCGTCGACCATGGCTTGCATGGCCGAAGCACTGGGCACGTCCCTGCCGCACAACGCGGCGATTCCGGCGGTGGATGCGCGGCGTTATGTGTTGGCGCACATGTCCGGCATGCGTGCGGTGGAGATGGTTCGTGAGGATCTGAAACTGTCGAAGATCCTGACCAAGGAAGCCTTCGAAAATGCGATCCGGGTCAACGCAGCGATTGGCGGTTCGACCAACGCGGTAATCCACCTCAAAGCCATCGCCGGGCGCATTGGCGTCGAGCTGGATCTGGACGACTGGACCCGCATCGGTCGCGGCATGCCGACCATTGTCGACCTGCAACCGTCCGGGCGTTTCCTGATGGAAGAGTTCTACTACGCCGGGGGATTGCCGGCCGTGTTGCGCCGCCTCGGCGAAGCCAATCTGATTCCGAATCCGAACGCATTGACCGTCAACGGCAAATCCATCGGCGAGAACACCAAGGACGCGCCGATCTACGGTGAAGACGAAGTGATCCGCACCCTCGACAATCCGATCCGCGCCGACGGCGGCATCTGCGTGTTGCGCGGCAACCTCGCGCCACTGGGCGCGGTGCTCAAACCGTCAGCCGCCACACCGGAACTGATGCAGCACCGTGGCCGCGCGGTGGTGTTCGAGAACTTCGACATGTACAAGGCGCGGATCAACGACCCGGAACTGGACGTCGATGCCAACTCGATTCTGGTGATGAAGAACTGCGGGCCGAAGGGTTATCCGGGCATGGCCGAAGTCGGCAACATGGGGCTGCCGGCCAAGCTGCTGGCGCAGGGCGTGACCGACATGGTACGTATCTCCGATGCGCGCATGAGCGGCACGGCTTACGGCACCGTTGTGTTGCATGTCGCGCCGGAAGCGGCGGCCGGCGGGCCTTTGGCGGCAGTGAAGGAAGGTGACTGGATCGAGCTGGACTGCGCCAGCGGGCGTTTGCATCTGGACATTGCGGACGCTGAACTGGCGGCGCGCATGGCGGATCTGCAACCGCCGCAGCAATTGTTGGTGGGTGGGTATCGTCAGCTGTATATCGACCATGTGCTGCAGGCGGATCAGGGGTGTGATTTCGACTTCCTGGTAGGTTGCCGAGGGGCTGAAGTCCCCCGCCATTCCCACTAACACCGCTGTCCCCCTGCCCTGATCCTTCCCACGCTCTGCGTGGGAATGCAGCCCGGGACGCTCTGCGTCCCATTTGAGAACTGGAACGCAGAGCGTCCCTTCAGGCATTCCCACGCGGAGCGTGGGAACGATCATTGCCTCGCTCCAGATTACGCCGTGCCTGCTATGATGCGCGGCATCTCCATCGCTCAGGATCGCGCCACTCCCCATGGATTACCGCAAACCTTCCGACCGTAAAAGCATGCACTCGCGCATCGTCCAGGAACTGGGCATGCAGATTGTTTCCGGACGCTTTCTGCCCTGCGACAAGCTGCCCGCCGAAGCCTTGCTCTGCGAGGAATACGCGGTCAGCCGGCCGGTGTTGCGCGAAGCCACCCGAGTGCTGGTCGCCAAGGGCCTGGTGTATTCGAAACCGCGCGTCGGCACCGTGGTCAAGCCGCGCCGCGAATGGCACATGCTCGACCCGGACGTGCTGCACTGGCTGATGCAAAGCAGCCCGCAGAACGAGTTCTTCAACGTCCTGACCAGCGTGCGCAGCATCATCGAACCGGCCGCCGCCGCCCTCGCCGCCCAGCACGCCACCGATGCCGACATTGCGTCGATTGCCGAGGCTTACCAGCGCATGGAAGCGGCGCCGACGCCGGAAGCCTTGCTGCAACCGGATCTGGACTTTCACAGCCGGATTGCCGATGCGACCCACAACGATTTGCTGGCCAATCTGTGCAACATGCTTGCGGTGGCGATTGCCGAGGCGTTGAAGCATTCGAACCAGCGGCCGAATCTGCATGAGCTGGCGTTGCCTCGGCACAAGGCGATTTTGACGGCGATCGAGAATCGGGATGCGTTGGGGGCTCGGCATGCGACGTTGGTGCAGCTGGATGATGCGCGCAGCGCCTTGAGTGTGGTGCTTGGGGCGGATCTTTCGTAAGCCTTTAGTCCGCCTGCCCTCACCCTAGCCCTCTCCCAGTGGGAGAGGGAACCAATCCGGGGATATTGGAGAGATACACCGACTTGAACGATCTGCCTTGAGTCCGTAATCGACTCGGTTTTTCAGGTCGATGGTTGACGAAGCACAACCCGGTCAGTCCCCTCTCCCTTTGGGAGAGGGCTAGGGTGAGGGGGCTTTTGATCTCACACCATAAAAAAAACCGCAACCCTTCAAGGTTGCGGCTTTTTCATTTCAGCCAACCGGATCAGTGAGCAAACAGAGAATTGCCCTTCTGCCCCGCCAGTTTCTCCGGCTTGATCAGGAACTTCGCCAGTGCCGGCAATAGCCACAGCGCACCGAACATGTTCCACAGCAGCATGAAGGTCAGCATCAGGCCCATGTCGGCCTGGAACTTGATCGCCGAGAAGATCCAGGTGCACACGCCGATGGCCAGGCACAGACCGGTGAACAGCACCGCTTTACCGGTGGATTTCAGGGTCTGGTAATAGGCTTCCTGCAGCGGCAAACCGGCACGCAGGAAACTTTCCAGGCGGCTGTAGATGTAGATGCCGTAGTCCACGCCGATGCCCACGCCCAACGCCACTACCGGCAGCGTCGCTACCTTCACGCCGATACCCATGAACGCCATCAGCGCGTTGCCCAGCACCGAAGTCAGCACCAGCGGCAGCACGATGCACAGGGTCGCCGCCCACGAGCGGAAGGTGATCATGCACATCACCGCCACGCAGATGTACACCAGGATCAGAATGGTCAGCTCGGACTTCTTGATCACCTCGTTGGTGGCCGCCTCGATCCCGGCGTTACCAGCCGCGAGGATGAACTCCAGGCCTTCCTTGTTGTTTTCCTTGGCGAAGTCCTGCACCGCATGCACGGCGCGATCCAGGGTTTCGGCCTTGTGGTCGTTGAGGAACACCAGCACCGGCGCCAGCGAGCAACTGTTGTTGTACAGGCCGTCGGCCCGGGCGATTGAGTTGTTCAGCACATCCGGGTTGCGCGACAGGGTTTCCCATTTCAGGTTGCCCTCGTTCATGCCCTTGATCATCTGCTTGGACACGGTCACCAGCGAGATCGCCGACTGCACGCCCTCGGTGTTCTGCATCTTCCACATCAGCTCGTCGATCGGCGCCATGGCTTCATAGCGCGAGCAGCCTTCGGACTTGGTCTTGACCATCACCACCAGCACGTCGGAACTGGTCGAATAGTTGCTGATGATGAAGTTGTTGTCCTTGTTGTAGCGCGAGTCCGGACGCAGTTCCGGCGCACCCTGGTCGAGGTCGCCGATCTTCAGGTTCTGGCTGTACCAGAGACCGCCACCGAAGGCGACCAGCGCCAGGGCGATGGAGATCGGGGCGACTTTCGGGTTGGCGAAGTTCGACAGCAGGCGCCAGAACGGATGTTCGCGGTGCGCGTCCTTCTTGCTCTTGGCGATGGCGCGCTTGCTGATGCCAACATACGAAATCGCCACCGGCAGCAGGATCAGGTTGGTGAACACGATCACCGCCACGCCGATGGAGGCGCCGATGGCGAGCTCGCGGATCACGCCGATGTCGATGATCAGCAGCGTGATGAAGCCGACGGCGTCCGCCAGAATCGCGATCATCCCCGGCAGGAACAATTGACGGAAGGTCCGCCGTGCGGCCGTCAGGGCGTTGTCCGCCTCACCAGATTGCAGGGCGATACCGTTGATTTTCTGCACGCCGTGGGAAATGCCGATGGCGAAGATCAGGAACGGCACCAGCATCGAATACGGATCGAGGCCGAACCCGAAAAAGTGCATCAACCCCAGTTGCCAGACCACCGCCACCAGCGTGGTGCTCAACACCGCCACGGTGCTGCGCAGGCAGTTGGTGAACCACAGCAGCAGGATCAGGGTGATGACGAAAGCGATGCCGAAGAACATCACCACCATCACCAGGCCGTCGATCAGGTCGCCGACCTTCTTGGCGAAACCGACGATGTGGATCTTGACGTTGGGGTTCTGCGCTTCGAACTTGTTGCGGATCTTGTCTTCGAGCTCATGGGAGAACTGGCGATAGTCCAGCGCCAGCAGCTTGCCCTGGTCCTGCGGGTCCGGGTAGGACTCCAGCAGCGGGATGTCGACGATGCTCGACTTGAAGTCGTTGGCCACCAGACGCCCGACCTGACCGGACTTGAGCACGTTGTTGCGCAGCAGATCGAGGCTGTCCTGGGAGCCGTTGTAGCTCTGCGGGATCACTTCGCCACCGGCAAAACCTTCCTCGGTCACTTCGGTCCAGCGCACGCTCGGGCTCCACAGCGACTTGAGGCCGGAACGGTCGACGCCGGAGATGTAGAACACCTCGTCGTTGATCTGACGCAGGGTCTCCATGTACTCCTTGGAGAAGATGTCGCCATCCTTCGCTTCCACCGAAATACGCACGGTGTTGCCCAGGTTCGCCAGATCGTTGCGGTGCTCCATCATCTTTTCAATGAACGGATGCTTGAGCGGGATCATCTTTTCGAAGCTGGTGGACGGGCGGATCAGCGTGGCCTGCCAGAACAGGAAAATGCTGACCAGCAGGCAGATCACGATCACTGCCGGGCGGTTGTTGAAGATCAGGCGCTCGAGAAACGTCGCCTTGTCCTGATGATGAGTGCTCAAGGAAGTCATAGCCCCGCCTTCTTATTATTGATTCGGCTCATTTGCCCAGCTCGGCGCCGTTCGGCGAAGTGACCCGAACGCCACCCTGCCCGCTCAGGATCAGATTGCCGTTGCCGGCGGCGGTGACCGACGACAGCGAGATGCGATCCGGACGGTTGAACACGCTGAAGGATTCGCCGTTGTCACTGCTGCTGACCACCGAGCCGCCGTTGCCGACGATGACGATGGAGCCGTCCGCAAGCAGCGTGGCGCCGGACAGGCCGAACTCCAGCGAACCGCGCGCGGCTTTCAGTTCGACCTGCTCCCAGGTGCTGCCGAAATCGGTGGAGCGGTAAAGGTTGCCGCGCAGACCGTAGGCCAGCAGGGTTTGCGGCTGCGCCGTGCCGATCACGCCGAACAGCGAACCTTCGTACGGGCCTTCGAGTTTTTCCCAGGTCTGGCCCCAGTCGGCGGAGCGGAACATGCTGCCCGACTCACCGACGATGAACAGGCCGGCGTCTTTTACCGAAGCGATGGCGTTGAGGTGGAACTGGTCTTCGTTGTCGAGGCGATCGCTGACGTCTTCCCAGTTTTTGCCGCCGTCGGTGGTTTCCAGCAGCGCGCCGTAGGCACCCACGGCCAGACCGCTGTTGACGTCCTTGAACCAGACGTCGAGCAGCGGCGATTCGCGTTTGAGGTCTTCGAACTGTTTGGTCCAGGTCAGGCCGCCGTCTTCGCTGGCGAGGATCTGTGCGTCGTGGCCGACGGCCCAGCCGTGCTTGTCATCGACGAAATACACGGCGGTCAGCAACTGGCGGCTCGGCACTTTGGCCTGGGTCCAGGTCTTGCCCTGGTCATCGGAATAGAGAATGTGCCCACGATCCCCGACCGCCACCAGCCGGGTTCCGGCGTGAACGACATCGAGCATCAGGCTTTTCGAGGCCTTGGCCGATTCGGTGGAATAGACCACGTCGGCTGGCGCTTCGGCGGCGAGAACCGGCGCCGACAATGTGGCAAAGCCCAGCAGAGAGAGTGCTGTGGCCAGCAACGCGGTGTTGCGTAACGCCGGCGGGCGGCAACGACTCATAGACCTTCCCCTGTTTATTATTGTTGGTCATGGACCTTAAGGGCGCCGCAAGGGTGCTCACGGTGACTGCCTGGTCACAAGCATAGTCCTGAAACCCGCCATCCAGAGCCCCTTCGGAAGCTGGCTCATCCTATCGGGCATTCGAAACGTCTGACAATCGGCGCAACGTTATCTTTTGTTAACCGCGAAGGAACGGGTTGCGAGTGAATGAAGAGGTATTCGCCGGGCTGATGAGCCCGCATCTGGACCCTCGTCAAAAATAATCATCCAGCTTCAACCTCTGAGCCGCGTCATCTTTCAGAACCCGGATCGACTGCATGTCGCAAGGCATAGTCTCGAAGACATAACCCTTGGCCCCGGGAATTGCGACAACCGCTTTTTTTTCACTGATCAATGCCGCTCTGGCGCCATGGGGCATCCCGGGGATGGCGCATTCGCGCGGATGAAGATGAAACGAGGCGAATACCAGAGCTTCCTGAACACCTTCTTCGACATGTTTGAGAACAAAAACCCACACACTCCATGAACTGCTGACGGTGAAAAGAGACACGCCGAGGACAATCCAGCGCATGGTCGCGCGCCTGATGTGGCTTCGACCGGATTTGTATTTTTTCCAGAACGGCGCTGACAGAGGATCGCGCTTCGCCGACTCGCGGAATGTCGGCTTCACTTCATTCATGAACATATATGTGACGATGACAATGAGACTGCCCAGCATCGTCGCGGCGTATAGCCAAGTGAATGCAAGTATCAGCAACGTCAGCGTCTTTTGTGCGACGGGAAACTGGGTGGCTTCGACTCGCGTGTAGTGAACGATGAAATAGTCAGCCCAGGCACTCGCAAACTGGCCGATACCCAACGTTATCAAGGCCGCGGTGAGGGCCAGCCACCAGAAGTTTTCCCTGAATTTTGCGACCAGATTGAAATATCTGATCGAGAGAACCAATGAACTCAGGCACAGGGTCACCCACACCTGCAAGACCACGCTCAGATCCGCAGGGCTGCCCAGCCTGGTCCATAAAGCGAGCAACAGCAGCAGAACCAGCGCCCCCACGGTCAGCGCTGCCAGATACTCGTCGAATCCCCACCATCGGATGCTGTAGTTGAGCTTCCAGGGCCAGTGTTTCGAACCCGTTCTGACAAACATCGGGCCATCCATGCAGCGTCTGGCCACTTCCAGTACGAAAGCGAAAATCAAATAGGTAGCAATGTAGGGAAGCATTGATCGCGAGCGTCCTTTCTCTCAGATCGGACAATGTTATCCCAAGCCTTCCGCTTATCCGATCAACGCCTCTAAACATTTGAACTGCCGCCCCTGAATGGCGTGGCGCTTGCGCATGCCGTCCATCTGATCTCGTACAAATTCGAATGGGAGGCTTGCACGATCGGTATTATGGTATACCATCAGACGCACAGACACTCTTTATCCCCTACGGAGCAGCTCATGAGTTTCGAAATTCGCAAGATCGTCAGCTATGTCGAAGAAACCTTCATCGAAGGCGGCAAGGCGTCCGACACCCCGGTGACCATGGTGGGCCTGGCCGTCGTGATGAAAAACCCGTGGGTCGGCAACGGCTTTGTCGAAGACCTCAAGCCGCAGATTCGCGCCAATTGCTCCGACCTCGGCGCGATGATGGTCGAGCGTCTGGTGGGCATCATCGGCGGTGCCGAGAAGATCGAGGCTTACGGCAAAGCCGCGGTGGTCGGCGCCGACGGCGAAATCGAGCACGCGTCGGCGGTGATCCACACTCTGCGCTTCGGCAATCACTATCGCGAAGCGGTCAAGGCCAAGAGCTACCTGAGCTTCACCAACAAGCGCGGCGGTCCGGGCACTTCGATTCAGATCCCGATGATGCACAAGGACGACGAAGGCCTGCGCTCGCACTACATAACCCTGGAAATGCAGATCGAAGACGCCCCGCGCGCCGACGAAATCGTCGTGGTGCTCGGTTGCGCCGACGGTGGTCGCCTGCACCCGCGCATCGGCAACCGCTACATCGATCTGGAAGAACTGGCCGCCGAAAAAGCCCAGTAATCACAATAAAAAAGGCATTGCAGGAGCGCTCCATGATTCGGCTCACCGCTGAACTCACCCCGGCCGGCACCAGTTATCTGGCGACAGGCGTTGGCCAACCCGTGGTGTTGATCCACGGCGTAGGCCTGAACAAAGAAATGTGGGGCGGCCAGATCGTTGGCCTGGCCACGCAATACCGGGTGATCGCCTACGACATGCTCGGCCATGGCGCCAGCCCGCGACCGGCCAGCGGCACCGCCCTGCTCGGCTATGCCGATCAGTTGCTGGAGTTGCTCGACCACCTGCAATTGCCCGAGGCATCGGTGATCGGCTTTTCCATGGGCGGTCTGGTGGCGCGGGCGTTTGCCCTGCATTACCCGGACCGCCTGAAAAGCCTGGTGGTGCTCAACAGCGTGTTCAACCGCAGCGAAGAGCAACGCGCCGGCGTCATCGCCCGCACCGCTCAAGCTGCCGAACACGGGCCCGACGCGAATGCCGAAGCGGCACTGTCGCGCTGGTTCAGCCGTGAATATCAAGCGGCCAACCCGGCGCAGATCGCCGCGATCCGCCAGACCCTGGCCGGCAATGATCCGCAGGGTTACCTGACCACCTACGAATTGTTCGCCACCCAGGACATGTACCGCGCCGACGACCTGGGCAGCATCCAGGCGCCGACGCTGATCGCCACCGGCGAGCTGGACCCAGGATCGACCCCGGAAATGGCCGAGCAGCTGGCCGCGCGCATTCCCGGTGCGAAGGTTGCCGTGCTGCCGGAGCAACGGCATATGATGCCGGTAGAGTCGCCACGGCTGGTGAACCAGACGCTGCTGGAATTTCTCGACACCGCACACGCCCGACAAAACCATATAAAGGGGATCGTTGCATGACACTCGCACGCTTCCAGATGTGCATCGGCGGAGAATGGGTCGACGCCCTCTCCGGCAAGACTTTCGAAAGCCTCAACCCGGCGCTGGCCGAACCCTGGGCCGAACTGCCCGACGCTGACGAGGCCGACGTCGAACGCGCCGTGCAAGCCGCGCAGACCGCCTTCGACAGCCCGGCATGGCGTGGTTTGACCGCCACCGCGCGCGGCAAACTGCTGCGTCGTCTCGGTGACCTGATCGCTGAAAACAAGGAACAACTGGCGCAGCTGGAAAGCCGCGACAACGGCAAGCTGATCCGCGAAACCCGGGGTCAGGTCGGTTATCTGCCGGAGTTCTTCCACTACACCGCCGGCCTCGCCGACAAGCTCGAAGGCGGCACCCTGCCGCTGGATAAACCCGATCTGTTCGCCTACACCGTGCACGAAGCCATGGGCGTGGTCGCCGCGATCATTCCGTGGAACAGCCCGCTTTATCTGACCGCGATCAAACTGGCGCCGGCGCTGGCGGCGGGCAACACCATTGTGATCAAGCCCTCCGAGCACGCCTCGGCGACCATTCTCGAACTGGCGCGCCTGGCCCTCGAAGCCGGGATTCCGCCGGGCGTGGTCAACGTCGTCACCGGCTACGGCCCGAGCACTGGCGCCGCCCTCACCCGCCATCCGCTGATCCGCAAGATCGCCTTCACCGGTGGCGCGGCCACGGCCCGGCATGTGGTGCGCAGCAGCGCCGAGAACTTCGCCAGGTTGTCGCTGGAACTGGGCGGCAAGTCGCCGAACATCATCTTTGCCGACGCCGATCTCGACAGCGCGATCAACGGCGCCATCGCCGGGATTTACGCGGCGTCTGGCCAGAGCTGCGTGTCCGGTTCGCGACTGCTGGTGCAGAATGAAATCTACGACGAATTCGTCAGCCGACTGGTGGAGCGCGCCCAGCGCATCCGCATCGGCAACCCACAGGACGACAGCAGCGAAATGGGCCCGATGGCCACCGCGCAGCAACTGGCGGTGGTTGAAGGTCTGGTGGCCGATGCCATCGCCGAGGGCGCGCGTCTGCGTCTGGGCGGCAAGCGCCCGAGCGGCGTCGGTGACGGCTGGTTCTACGAACCGACGCTGTTCGAATGCGATCGCAATTCGATGAAGATCATGCAGGAAGAAGTCTTCGGCCCGGTGGCTTCGGTGATCCGGTTCAAGGATGAAGCCGAAGCGCTGGCGATCGCCAACGACTCGCAGTTCGGCCTCGCCGCCGGCATCTGGACCCGCGATCTGGGCCGCGCCCATCGTCTGGCCCGGGACGTGCGTTCGGGGATCATCTGGGTCAACACCTACCGCGCGGTGTCGGCGATGGCACCGATCGGTGGCTTCAAGAACAGTGGCTATGGACGCGAAAGCGGCATCGACTCGGTGCTGGCCTACACCGAACTGAAAACGGTGTGGATCAACCTCTCCCAGGCACCGATGCCTGATCCGTTTGTGATGCGTTAGGAGTCCTGCGACATGATCGAACCCGGCATTTACAAAGACGTCATGAGCTCGTTTCCGTCCGGGGTCACGGTGGTCACCACCCTCGACCCGGATGGCGGCATCGTCGGCATCACCGCCAGCGCCTTCAGTGCGCTGTCGATTGATCCGGCGTTGGTGCTGTTCTGCCCCAACTACGCTTCCGACACCTACCCGGTGCTGCGCGACAGCAAGAAGTTCGCGATCCATTTGCTGTCCGCCGACCAGACCGCCGAGGCCTACGCCTTCGCCGGCAAAGGCAAGGACAAGGCCAATGGCATCGAGTGGCATTTGAGCGAGCTCGGTAACCCGATCCTCGCCAAGGCCACGGCGATCATCGAGTGCGAGTTGTGGCGTGAATACGACGGTGGCGACCACGCGATCATCGTTGGCGCGGTGAAGAATCTGATCCTGCCGGAGCAACCGGTGACGCCGATGATTTATCACAAGGGCAAGCTCGGCGCTTTGCCGACACTGGGTTGAGCGGAGAAACACATGAGCAACGAAAAGTACGAGCAAGGCCTGAAGATCCGCACCCAGGTGCTGGGCGAAGCCTATGTGCAGCGCTCGATCGAGAACGCCGACGACTTCACCCGCCCGCTGCAGGAAATGGTCACCGAATACTGCTGGGGCCACGTCTGGGGACGTGAAGGCCTGTCGCTCAAGGAGCGCAGCATGATCAACCTGGCGATGATCTCGGCGCTCAACCGCCCGCATGAACTGAAACTGCATGTGCGCGGCGCCTTGCGTAACGGCCTGAGTCGTGAGCAAATACGCGAAATTCTGCTTCAGGTCGGTATTTATTGCGGCGTCCCGGCAGCCGTGGACAGTTTCCGGCTCGCCCGTGAAGCCTTCGCCGAAGCCGACGCCGAGGCCTCCAGTTAACCCCTCGGCTGTTTTGATGCCCCTCTGGCATGGACAGCCACCTTAAAGAGCGGACCCCATGAAACGCCTGCCACTCGACGACAGCTTCAAGGTCAATCGCAACCCCGTCACCCTGCGCGAAATCGTGCTGGATAAACTGCGAAGCGCCATCATGAACTTCCAGCTGCTGCCGGGCGATCGCCTGGTGGAGCGCGATCTGTGCGATCGCCTGGGCGTGAGCCGTACGTCGGTGCGTGAAGCCTTGCGTCACCTCGAATCCGAAGGTCTGGTGGAATTCGCCGACGCCAAGGGCCCGCGCGTGGCGATCATCACCCTCGCCGATGCCGTCGACATCTATGAACTGCGTTGCGTGCTCGAAGGCCTGATCGTCCAGCTGTTCACCCTGCGCGCCAAGGCCAAGGACATCAAGGCCCTGGAAAAAGCCCTCGACGAGAACCGCAAGGCGCTCAAGGATGGCGAACTGCAACAGGTGATCGACTCGGTGCAGGGTTTCTACGACGTGCTGCTGGAAGGCTCGGGCAACCATGTCGCGGCCACTCAGTTGCGGCAGTTGCAGGCGCGCATCAGCTACCTGCGCGCAACGTCGGTGTCCCAGGAGAACCGTCGCGGCGCCAGCAATCACGAGATGGAAAAAATGGTCGAGGCGATCAAGAGCGGCGATCCGCTGGCGGCGCATCAGGCGTGTGTCGATCACGTTCGCGCCGCAGCCGCCGTGGCCCTCGATTATCTGAAGCGCAAACAGGAAGAGACCGGCGCCACTCCACCGATCACCCTGCCCATCGCGCTGAAAGAACCGCGCATAGGTCACTGACATGTTCAGCCCGAGCTTTTGCCCGAAATGCGGTGGCGCCGACCTCGGTCAGCAGGTGCCGCCGGGCGATACGCACGAGCGCCTGATGTGCCGCAGTTGCGGCTACATCCACTACGTAAACCCGAAGATCATCGCCGGCTGCATCATCGAGCAGGACGGCAAATACCTCTTGTGCCAACGGGCGATTCCCCCGCGCCCCGGCACCTGGACCCTGCCCGCCGGTTTCATGGAAAGCGGCGAAACCACCGAACAGGCCGCCCTGCGCGAAGTCTGGGAAGAAAGCGGCGTGCGCGCGGAAATCGTTTCGCCGTATTCGATCTTCAGCGTGCCGAAGATCAGCGAGGTCTACATCATCTTCCGCGCCCTCGCGCTGGAAATCACTGGCGAGTACGGTCCGGAAACCCTCGCCTGCAAATTCTTCGCCCCGGAAGACATCCCGTGGGAGCAGATCTACTACCCGGCGATCCGGCAGATCCTCGAACGCTACATCGAGGAACGCCAGGCCGGGGTGTATGGCATGTACATGGGCAATGACGACAGCGGCAAGATTCATTTCATGCGTTGATCAGCCGTCACTTGCAAGGGATACAGAGCCCGGCCCGATTCCTCGGTAGATAGGTGCTCAGTCCGGCATCGTACGAATGATATCCGCCAGATCATCTTTGGTGATTTCATTGGCTTTGAGAGCAGCGGAGATGTCTTTCTTGGAGAGCGGGAAACGCTTGAAAATGTCCTTCAAGGTATCGGCATCAATATTGGAGAGCCAAAGAGGATCGATAAAAGATCCGCCATATTCAGGCTTCATTGGGACTTCTTCGTGGGCAATGGCACCTTTGTGATTCAGATACACCACATAACGATCGTGCCCTTCAGGAAAGCTTTTATCGTGATATAGCGTTGTCCCCATCGGCAGGACATAGTAATTGTCATCGCCACCTTGCCCCTCGATCAGCAGGGGTTCTTTGGTTTTAACCATCTCCAGATCGCGTCCCTTCGCACTGTTCCCGAAAATCAGAAAAGCCAGAAAGACTGCATTTACCAATAGAGCAGCCACTAGCCAGAGGCCTACTCGCCTACCTGCAAACATTCCTTTTGTCATGCGCATCAATATTCCCTTAGAGCACACCGTGCAAACCCGCAGGCATTAAATTCCGTCCGGCGGAAGATCTCCTGATCCAGAAAAAATATCAAAAGATCGCGGCCACGTTCGATTCTGTAGTTCCTGCGGGTTTACAAGCAAGACGTTACGGCGCCATCCCTTCAACGATGACAATCTCCGCCCTCGCCCATTCCTCGCGATAGCTCTTCGCTTCCTGATACGCCGCCGAGCGGTAGCACGCCACGGCCTGCTCATAACTGTCGAATTCAATCACCACGCTGCGCTGTGGCGTCGCCCGCCCTTCCATTGCTTCGCTGCGCCCGCCTCTGGCTAAAAACTTCGCGCCGAACTCGGCGAACGCTTTCGGCGCGCGCTGGGTGTATTGGCTGTAGTGATCGGGATCGTTGATGTCCACGTGTGCAATCCAGTACGCCTTCATAGTGACCTCTTGGTTGATTTTGTATTATGGTATACCACGAAATTCATCCACATCGAGAGTCCAGCATGGCCTTCAACAGCATCGAAGAAATCATCGAAGATTATCGCCTCGGCAAAATGGTGTTGCTGGTCGATGACGAAGACCGGGAAAACGAAGGTGACCTGCTGCTGGCCGCCGACCGTTGCACGTCCGAGGCGATCAGTTTCATGGCCCGTGAGGCTCGGGGGCTGATCTGCCTGACGTTGACTGACGATCATTGCCAGCGTCTCGGGCTGGAGCAGATGGTGCCGAGCAATGGCAGCGTGTTCAGCACCGCGTTCACGGTTTCCATCGAAGCGGCGGTCGGTGTGACTACTGGCATTTCTGCTGCCGACCGCGCCTGCACGGTGGCCGCGGCGGTGGCGCCGAATGCTCGCGCTGAAGACCTGGTGCAGCCCGGCCATATCTTTCCGCTGCGCGCCAAGGAAGGTGGCGTACTGACCCGTGCCGGCCACACCGAGGCCGGTTGTGATCTGGCGCGGCTGGCGGGGTTCACGCCTGCTTCGGTGATCGTCGAAGTAATGAACGACGACGGCACCATGGCCCGTCGTCCGGATCTGGAAGTCTTCGCGCGCAAGCACGGGATCAAGATCGGCACCATCGCCGACCTGATCCACTATCGCCTGAGTACCGAACACACCATCGAGCGCATCGGCGAACGGGAGTTGCCGACGGTGCATGGCACGTTCCGTTTGATCACCTTCGAAGATCGCATCGAAGGCGGCGTGCACATGGCGATGGTCATGGGTGAATTGCGCCGTGAGGAACCGACGCTGGTGCGCGTGCATGTGATCGATCCGTTGCGCGATCTGGTCGGCGCCGAGTACAGCGGGCCGACGAACTGGACGTTGTGGGCGGCACTGCAACGGGTCGCTGCCGAAGGGCATGGCGTGGTCGTGGTGCTGGCCAATCATGAGTCGTCCCAGGCGCTGCTGGAGCGCATTCCGCAACTGACTCAGCCGCCTCGGCAGTTCAGTCGCTCGCAATCGCGGATCTATTCGGAGGTCGGCACCGGGGCGCAGATTCTGCAGAACCTGGGCGTCGGCAAGCTGCGCCACTTGGGCCCGCCGCTAAAATATGCCGGGTTGACTGGGTACGATCTTGAGGTGGTTGAGAGCATTCCATTCACCGAATGACCCTGTTTGCCAGATAGCCGGTAAGGCAAAGTGCTTGCACAAAGTTTGGAATACCATAATATGATATTCCATAGACCGGACGACCTGAAAAACCGTCCAGCTACTGCTCCCGACAGGCGGGCAACAACGCAAGCCCGCTCAAAAACACAACAATGAGGGCGTAAAAATGGTGTTGAACAAAGCTGCAACCGCGATCTTTTTTGCGGGACTGCTGAGCGTGACCGGTCAGGCCGCGATGGCCGCCGAGAGTGTGAACTTTGTCAGCTGGGGCGGTAGCACCCAGGATGCGCAGAAACAGGCCTGGGCCGATCCGTTCAGCAAGGCCAGCGGCATCACCGTCGTGCAGGACGGCCCGACCGACTACGGCAAACTCAAGGCCATGGTCGAGAGCGGCAACGTGCAATGGGACGTGGTCGACGTCGAAGCCGACTTCGCCCTGCGCGCCGCCGCCGAAGGTCTGCTCGAACCCCTCGATTTCAAACAGATCCAGCGCGACAAGATCGACCCGCGTTTCGTAAGCGACTACGGCGTCGGCTCGTTCTTCTTCTCCTTCGTCCTCGGCTACAACGAGGGCAAGCTCGGCGCCAACAAGCCGCAGGACTGGAGCGCGCTGTTCGACACCAAGACCTTCCCCGGCAAACGCGCCCTGTACAAATGGCCAAGCCCCGGCGTGCTTGAGCTCGCCCTGCTCGCCGACGGCGTGCCGGCCGACAAGCTCTACCCGCTGGATCTGGATCGCGCCTTCAAGAAACTCGACACCATCAAGAAAGACATCGTCTGGTGGGGCGGCGGCGCGCAGTCGCAGCAACTGCTGGCCTCCGGTGAAGCGAGCATGGGCCAGTTCTGGAACGGCCGGATTCATGCCTTGCAAGAAGACGGCGCACCGGTGGGCGTGAGCTGGAAACAGAACCTGGTCATGGCCGACATTCTGGTGGTGCCAAAGGGTTCGAAAAACAAGGACGCGGCGATGAAGTTCCTGGCCAGCGCCAGCAGTGCCAAAGGCCAGGCCGACTTCTCCAACCTGACCGCCTACGCCCCGGTCAACGTCGACAGCGTGGCGCGTCTGGACTCGACGCTGGCCCCGAACCTGCCGACTGCCTACGCTAAGGATCAGATCACTCTTGATTTCGCGTACTGGGCCAAGAACGGTCCGGCCATCGCGACACGGTGGAACGAATGGCTGGTCAAATGAAAATGGCGGCCACCGCGTCCCGTCCCTCCACTACCACCGGGAGCGCCCCGAGCGCTGCCGGCCCGGCTTCAGGCAAGGCGAGTGCAATGGCGCAAGCCCCATCCCTCAAGCAACGCTGGCGCGGCGCCGGCAATCTCGCGCCGGCGCTATTGTTTCTCGGTCTGTTCTTTCTCGCACCGCTGATTGGCTTGTTGCTGCGCGGCGTGCTCGAACCGGTGCCGGGCCTTGGTAACTATGAGCAACTGTTCGCCAACTCGGCGTATGCGCGGGTGCTGTTCAACACCTTTTCGGTGGCGGGACTGGTGACCGTGTTCAGCCTGCTGCTGGGCTTCCCGCTGGCCTGGGCAATCACCCTGGTGCCACGGGGCTGGGGCCGTTGGATCCTCAACATCGTGCTGTTGTCGATGTGGACCAGCCTCCTCGCCCGCACCTATTCGTGGCTGGTGCTGTTGCAGGCTTCGGGCGTCATCAATAAAGCCCTGATGGCCATGGGCATCATCGATCAGCCGCTGGAAATGGTGCACAACCTGACCGGCGTGGTGATCGGCATGAGCTACATCATGATCCCGTTCATCGTGCTGCCGTTGCAGGCGACCATGCAGGCCATCGACCCGATGATCCTGCAGGCCGGTTCGATCTGTGGCGCGAGCCCGTGGACCAACTTCTTCCGGGTGTTCCTGCCGCTGTGCCGGCCGGGTCTGGCATCCGGCGGCTTGATGGTGTTCGTGATGTCGCTCGGTTACTACGTCACCCCGGCGCTGCTGGGCGGGGCGCAGAACATGATGCTGCCGGAATTCATCATTCAGCAGGTGCAGTCGTTCCTCAATTGGGGCCTGGCCAGCGCCGGCGCCGCGTTGCTGATCGTCATCACCCTGGTGCTGTTCTACGTCTACCTGAAGCTGCAACCGGAATCCCCGGTTGGCGCCAGTAACGCGAGGTAAGCCGACATGCTCCTGACGCCCAATGCCATGAGTCGCCGGATGCGCTTCGGCCTGTATTTCACCACCGGGCTGATCGGCCTGTTCCTGCTGTTGCCGATCGTATTCATCGTCCTGCTGTCGTTCGGTTCGTCCCAGTGGCTGGTGTTCCCGCCACCGGGCTGGACGCTGAAATGGTACGTGCAGTTCTTCTCCAACGCCGACTGGATGAGCGCAGCGCTGGCCAGCCTCAAGGTCGCGGTGCTGACCACGATCTGCGCCGTCGCCCTCGGTTTGCCGACGGCCTTTGCGCTGGTGCGCGGACGCTTCCCCGGCCGGGAAATGCTCTACGGTCTGTTCACCCTGCCGATGATCGTGCCGCTGGTGATCATCGCGGTGGCGGTGTACGCGCTGTTCCTCAAGCTCGGCTACACCGGGACGATGTTCGCCTTCGTCGTCAGCCATGTGATCGTCGCGTTGCCGTTCACCATCATCTCGATCATCAATTCGCTGAAGCTGTTCGATCAGTCGATTGAAGATGCGGCGGTAATCTGCGGTGCGTCACGCCTGCAAGCGGTGTTCAAGGTGACCTTCCCGGCGATCCGTCCGGGCATGGTGGCCGGCGCCCTCTTCGCCTTCCTGGTTTCATGGGACGAAGTGGTGCTCAGCGTGATGATGGCCAGCCCGACCCTGCAAACCCTTCCCGTGAAAATGTGGACCACCCTGCGCCAGGACCTGACGCCCGTGATCGCCGTCGCCTCGACGCTGCTGATCGGCCTGTCGGTATTGGTCATGGTGATCGCCGCCGCCCTGCGCCGGCGCAACGAAATCAGCGCCTGAGCGCCCAGGAGTACGACATGAGTGCCGTGATCAAAGACGCATCCCAGCAGAGCGACAAACTCCTGGTCAGCCTGCGCAACCTGAACAAGCACTACGGCGATTTTGCGGCCGTGGACAACATCTCGCTGGACATCAAGGACGGCGAATTCCTCACCTTTCTCGGCTCCAGCGGCTCGGGCAAAAGCACCACGTTGTCGATGCTCGCCGGCTTCGAAACCCCGAGCAGCGGCGAGATCCTGGTCAACGGCCAGTCGCTGGTGAACGTGCCGCCGCACAAGCGCGACATCGGCATGGTGTTCCAGCGTTATTCGCTGTTCCCGCATCTGTCGGTACGCGACAACATCGCGTTCCCGCTGGCGATCCGCAAACTCGCTGCAGCCGAGCGTGACAAACGCGTCGATGCGATGCTGAAACTGGTGCAGCTCGAACAATTTGCCCATCGCCGCCCTTCGCAACTGTCTGGCGGCCAGCAGCAACGGGTCGCCATTGCGCGGGCGCTGGTTTACGAGCCACGTATTCTGCTGATGGACGAGCCTCTCGGGGCGCTGGACAAGAAACTGCGTGAAGACCTGCAGGACGAATTGCGCCAGCTGCACCGCCGCCTCGGCATCACCATCGTCTACGTGACCCACGACCAGGAAGAAGCCATGCGCCTGTCCCAGCGCATCGCGATTTTCAGTCACGGCAAGATTGTCGGGCTCGGCAGCGGTTATGACCTTTATCAGAATCCGCCAAATGCGTTTGTGGCGTCGTTTCTGGGTAACTCGAACTTTCTCAAGCTCAAGGCGCAGGGTAATGCGGCGGCGAATTTTGAGGGGCAGGCGCTGTCGATTCGCCTGACCGCTGGATTGCAGACCGGGCAGGATGTTTTGCTGATGGTGCGTCCGGAGAAGGCGTTGGCGTTGAGTGTGCAGCAGGCGGCGAGTGAGCCATTGGGAGCCGGCTGGAACGAGGTTTCGGCGAAGGTGGTTGAGGTGTTGTTTCTGGGTGAGAGTCAGACTTGCAGTGTGGTGACTTCGGGTGGCACGTCCATGACCGTGAAAGCATTGTCGGCGGCGGGGATGCCGCTGAAGGCTGGAGATCCGGTTCGGGTGCGTTGGGCGACGGCGGATGCTTGCGTCTATACCGAGTGGGCTGAGAGCGATTTGAACAAAGCGGCGGGGGCTCATTAACACCGAGTCGCCTGCCCGCCCTCACCCCAGCCCTCTCCCGGAGGGAGAGGGAGCCGATTGGGGGATATTGAAGAGATATGCCGACCTGAAGGAGCTGCTTTGAATCCACAATCAACACGGTCTTTCAGGTCGATGTAGTGCGCCAGACAACTCGGTAGGCTCCCTCTCCCTCCGGGAGAGGGCTGGGGTGAGGGCCAGCAGACGACTCGGTCTCACTTGATAGCCGCAAAACCTTCAATTTCGTCAGGCCACGCGGTCAACACTTCGAATCCGTCTTCCGTCACCGCAATCATGTGCTCCCACTGCGCCGACAACGACTGATCCTTGGTCACCACCGTCCAGCCATCCGCCAGACTTTTCACATGGCGCTTGCCGGCATTGAGCATCGGCTCGATGGTGAAAATCATCCCCGCCTTCAGCTTCAAGCCCTGCTCCGGATAACCGTAATGCAGCACCTGCGGTTCATCGTGATAGACCTTGCCGATCCCGTGCCCGCAGTACTCGCGCACCACGCTAAACCCTTCTTTTTCCGCCAGACTTTGAATTGCATGGCCAATATCGCCCAGCGTAGCGCCCGGCCGTACGACGCGGATACCGGCGCACATCGCGTCGTAAGTGGTCTTGATCAGGTGCCGCGCCTCGGGCGTCGGTTCGCCGACCACGTACATGCGACTGGTGTCGCCGAACCAGCCGTCCTTGATCACCGCGATGTCGAGGTTGACGATATCGCGGTCCTTCAGCACACGCTTCGAAGGAATGCCGTGGCAGACCACTTCGTTGACCGACGCGCAAACAGTTTTCGGGAAGCCGTGGTAACCGACGTTGGCCGGTATCGCCTTCTGCACATTGACGATGTAGTCGTTGCACAACTGGTCGAGTTGATCGGTTGTCACGCCAGCCTTGACGTGCGGCACCAGCATCGCCAGCACCTCGGCGGCCAGTCTGCCGGCCTCGCGGGATTGGGCGATTTCGGCCTGGGTGTTGATCTTGATCGGGTTTCTCATGCCTTGGCCGCCTCTTTGACCGAGGCGTTCTGCGCGGCATCCGCCAGTGCGCAGACCTGCTGCAGATCCAGACCACCCGACTGTTCGGCGCGAATCAGCAACCGGCAAATGGCGTGGTGATCAAGATCGGGATACAGCTCGGCGAGCATGCCGATGCGCATCCAGTGTTCGGCCTGCGCGTTGATCGAGCGGCTGAGTGCGTTGCTGGAGATGCGCAGATTCTCGTGCATGTCCTCTGAAATTTTTACGATGCCCATGGCAATATCCGATACGAAGTGTATATGGATCGTATATTAATCGTGCATCGTCCGGGATTGCAAATCTTGCGCGCCCGTTAAATCGCAGGCAAAAAAAAGCTGCCCGGAAGGCAGCCGAATCATGAAAAGCACGCGATGTATTGGGGCCAAGTATTGGCAGCCGATAATGACAGTGTCATGACAGCGATGAATTCACTGAACCGCCCCACCCGCGTCATCAGGTTGTCATCGAACCCACGGCAGAATCCTCGCAAACCGTCCCGCGCCTCCCGACGGAAGATTTGCAAGGATCCCCATGAAAGAAGACACCTCGCTGTTTGCCGTCATCGATCTCGGTTCCAATGCCTTTCGCATGATGATTGGCCAGTCGGTGCGCAGCAGAAAGGGCTTCATGATTCAGGAGGTCAAAACCTTGCGCGAGCCGGTGCGGCTGGCCGAAGGCTTCGACGGCCGGGCACTGGATGAAATGGCGCTGGATCGCGGCTGGCAGGCGCTGGCGCGGTTCGGCAAGAAGCTGCGCGGTTTCGAGCCCGGTCGCGTGCGCGCAGTGGCGACCAGCGCGGTGCGCGAGGCGGACAATGCGCAGCTGTTTCTGGCCAGCGCGGAACGGCATCTGGGGTTTCGCATCGATGTGATTTCCGGGCATGAAGAAGCGCGTCTGGTCTATGCCGGTGTGGCCCACACCTTGCCGGTCGCCGATGACATGCGCCTGGTGGTCGACATTGGCGGTGGTTCCACCGAACTGATTCTGGGCCAGGGCGCGCAACCGCTGCTGACCGAAAGCATCGCCCTCGGCAGCGGTACCTTGAGCACGCGCTACTTTCGCAACGGCGAGATTTCCCCCGGTGCGCTGCAAGAAGCCGAACGGGTGGCCATCCTGCAATTCGAAAAGGTCGCTCGCCGTTATCGCGCCCAGGGCTGGCAGCAGACCATCGGTTCCTCGGGCACCGCGCGGATGCTCGCCAAAGTGCTCAAGGCCAATCACCTGAATGATCATGGCGAGAGCGGCATCACCTACGGCGGCCTGCTGCGGCTGTCGTTGCGCCTGCTGGAAGTCAGCAATGTTCAACAGCTGAAACTGGCCAGCCTGCAACCCCATCGCCAGAGCATCCTGCCCGGCGTCTGGTGGTCATGCTGGCAGCGTTCAAAGTGTTCGGCATCTCGCAAATGGTGCCATCCGAACCCGGCTTGCGACTGGGCGTGCTGCACGGTCTGATGAGCAACCACTGAGCGGTTTTCGCTGCAGGATTTTCACTGCCGGATCAAGCGCTTCGTGACGCCGAAGACGCCCTTTCAATACTCGATGACGCCTGCGTATAAACCCCTGCAAATCACTTCCTTCCCCTCTCCGATTTCGTTCTATCGTTAGATCGAAATGGCTGTATTTCCGGCCGTTTAAAGGTTGCGACAGCTCAGGTCTGAGCCTATGTTGCACGCGAGCTTTTTCCCGCGAATGGAACGCGATCAACACCACAAAGAGGTGAAGAGATGTCAAAGGATTCACGCCCTGCCGTACTTGGGCTGATCGGCAATACGCCGCTGGTACAAGTCACCCGCTTCGATACCGGTCCCTGCACCCTGCTTCTCAAACTCGAATCACAGAACCCCGGCGGTTCGATCAAGGACCGCATCGGTCTGGCCATGATCGACGCCGCTGAGCGCGACGGTCGACTGCAACCGGGCGGTACGATCGTCGAGGCCACCGCCGGCAACACCGGTCTGGGCCTGGCGCTGGTTGGCCGCGCCAAGGGCTACCGCGTCGTGCTGGTGGTGCCGGACAAAATGTCCACCGAAAAAGTCCTGCACCTCAAGGCCATGGGCGCCGAAGTGCACATCACCCGCTCCGATGTCGGCAAGGGCCATCCCGAGTATTACCAGGACGTCGCCGCGCGTCTGGCCAAGGACATTCCCGGTGCGTTCTTCGCCGACCAGTTCAACAACCCCGCCAACCCGCTGGCCCACGAGTGCAGCACCGGGCCGGAAATCTGGGCCCAGACCGAGCATGACCTCGACGCGATCGTGGTCGGCGTTGGCTCGGCCGGCACCCTGACCGGTCTGACCCGTTTCTTCAAACGCGTACAACCGGATCTTGAAATGGTCCTGGCCGATCCGGTCGGTTCGGTGATGGCTGAATACAGCCGCAGCAAGCACTTGGGCACCGCCGGTTCCTGGGCGGTAGAAGGCATCGGTGAGGACTTCATCCCGTCGATCACCGACCTGTCGAGCGTGCGCAGCGCCTACTCGATCAGCGACGAAGAAAGCTTCGATCACGCGCGCCAGCTGCTGAAAGCCGAAGGCATTCTGGGTGGCTCGTCCACCGGCACCCTGCTCGCGGCCGCGCTGCGTTACTGCCGCGAACAGACCGAGCCGAAACGCGTGGTCAGCTTCGTCTGCGACACCGGCACTCGCTACCTGTCGAAGGTCTACAACGATCAGTGGATGACCGATCAGGGCCTGCTGCAACGCAAACGCTACGGCGACCTGCGCGACCTGATTGCCCGACGTTTCGAAGACGGCAAAGTTGTCAGCGTCGGCCCGGACGATACGCTGATGACCGCGTTCCAGCGCATGCGCCTGGCCGATGTCTCGCAGTTGCCGGTACTGGTGGATGGCAAACAACTGGTCGGCGTGATCGACGAGTCGGACATTCTGGTGCGGGTACACGAAGACGCCTCGCTCTTCAGCAAACCCGTGTCCAGCGCGATGACGGACAAGTTGCAAACCCTCGCCCCCGGCGCCACGCTGGCTGAACTGGAAGCCGTACTCAGCAGCGGCCTGGTGGCCATCATCGCCGACGCTTCAGGCTTCCACGGCCTGATCACCCGCGTCGACATGCTCAATCAATTACGGAGATCCCTGGCATGAGCCAGCACGACAAGAACGCCCGTCAACAGGGCTTCGCCACCCGCGTGATCCACGCCGGGCAAACGCCGGACCCGACCACCGGCGCACTGATGCCGCCGATCTACGCCAACTCGACGTACCTGCAAGACAGCCCCGGCGTGCACAAGGGGTTTGACTACGGCCGCTCGCACAACCCGACGCGTTTTGCCCTGGAGCGTTGCGTGGCGGATCTGGAGGGCGGCACCCAGGCGTTCGCTTTCGCGTCCGGGCTGGCGACGATTTCCACCGTGCTCGAACTGCTCGACGCCGGCTCGCACATCATTTCCGGCAATGACCTGTACGGCGGCACGTTCCGCCTGTTCGACAAGGTGCGCCAGCGCAGTGCCGGGCATCGTTTCAGCTTCGTCGATCTGGCGGATCTGTCGGCGTTCGAAGCGTCGTTACAGGACGACACGCGCATGGTGATTGTGGAGAGCCCGACCAACCCGCTGCTGGGTCTGTCCGACCTCGCCGCCATCGCGCGCATCTGCAAGGCGCGCGGGATCCTCTGCGTGGCCGACAACACCTTCGCCAGCCCGTGGATCCAGCGTCCGCTGGAACTGGGTTTCGACATCGTGCTGCACTCGACCACCAAATACCTGAACGGTCACTCCGACGTGATCGGCGGGATCGCGGTGGTCGGTGACAATCCTGCGCTGGCCGAGCGTCTGGGTTTCCTGCAGAACGCTGTCGGCGCCATCTCCGGCCCGTTCGACGCGTTCCTCACCCTGCGCGGCGTGAAGACTTTGGCGTTGCGTATGGAGCGTCATTGCAGCAACGCGCTGGAGCTGGCGCGCTGGCTGGAGCAGCAGCCGCAGGTCAAACGCGTCTATTACCCGGGTCTGGAATCCCATCCGCAGCACGAACTGGCCAAGCGTCAGATGCGTGGTTTCGGCGGGATGATTTCCCTGGATCTGAACAGTGATCTGGCGGGCGCCCGGCGCTTCCTGGAGAACGTGCAGATCTTCGCTTTGGCCGAAAGCCTTGGCGGTGTGGAAAGCCTGATCGAACACCCGGCGATCATGACCCACGCGACCATCCCGGCCGAAACCCGTGCCAAGCTCGGCATCGGTGACAGCCTGGTGCGTCTGTCGGTGGGTGTCGAGGACATCGAAGACCTGCGTGCGGATCTGGCGCAAGCGTTGGCCAGTATCTAAAGCTCGGAAACGTCAAAGCCCGCACAAGGCGGGCTTTGGTGTTTGAGTAGGCGGCCAGTGCTGGTCTCTGGCTTACGAGGTTTCTCAGGACTCCCACAGTACAGGCAATGTGCTCTGCTGCTTCACACGGCATAAGGGCTGGAACCCAGCGCGGGGTTCTTTCTAACCGTGTACCCTTCGGAACGCGCCCAACGCTTCCTCGCTATCCGCTTGCGCATCAGTCTGCGTCTTCGCCTACATCCTTGAGCCTAGCAAACACGCTACATTGCGCTACGCGGTTTTTAGACTGATTGTTTTCTAGCGCAGGCCTTCAAGGAAGCGAACCGACTATCGCCTTCACGACCCTTCAGCCTGCCTTCCGCCGAGGGCGAACTATACTTTTCAGTTCGCTGTCCAGATTTCCTGTAAACCGTCGACACCCGTGCACCTTCCGGTGCCCCCGTGCCACTCACCAATCTGGTTGACCCCGGGCCGACGAGCCTTCCGTCAATGAACGAATGACGGGTAACGCTCGGTTGCTGTGTGGCTGATGGGGCGTGGAGAAAATCATGAAGCACACGCTTTGGCCGGGCCTCGTCCTGGCAGTTGCGGCAACGGTGGCAATGCCCAATGTCTGGGCAGCGCAGGCGCAGGCATTGGCGTCGGATGGGGCGGATCATGTGGGTGCGGGGGCTGTAGCTTCTGACGGCGCCGATCATGTTGGCGCTGGTGCAGTCGCATCTGATGGCGCAGATCATGTCGGTGCTGGCGCCGTTGCTTCAGACGGCTCCGATCATGTCGGCGCAGGCGCTGTCGCCTCTGATGGCGCGGATCACGTCGGCGCCGGAGCAGTTGCCTCTGACGGCTCAGACCATGTCGGCGCAGGGGCCGTTGCTTCTGACGGTTCCGATCATGTCGGTGCTGGCGCTGTCGCCTCTGATGGCGCGGATCACGTTGGCGCTGGAGCTGTAGCTTCTGACGGTTCCGATCACGTTGGTGCAGGTGCAGTCGCCTCTGACGGCGCCGATCACGTTGGTGCAGGTGCAGTCGCCTCTGACGGCGCCGATCACGTTGGTGCTGGGGCCGTTGCCTCCGACGGTTCCGATCATGTTGGCGCTGGAGCGGTCGCCTCTGACGGTTCCGACCATGTCGGCGCCGGCGCAGTAGCTTCTGACGGCTCCGACCACGTCGGCGCCGGCGCCCTCGCCGCCGATGGCGCAGACAAAGTCGGTGCCAACCGGCTCGCCTACTCCCGCGCAGGCGTCGGTTCGGACCAGGTCGCTTCCGCCCTCATGAGCGGCAGCTATTCGGACCAGTTCAACAGCCCTCAATAACTGCTATCGGCGCAACCAGCCAGCCGCTGGTTGCGCCGCACTAGCACATTTGTGCTAATCGACCACCCCGATCCCTGGCGTTATATTCCCTCGCAACCCCCGACGCTTCCCAACATTGCCGCTGTGCAGTGCGCGGGATCGTTGTGCCTGGAAAAACAACAACACCAAGGAAGAAACACCATGAAACTGCAGCTCAGCCTCGCCAAGATCACGGTTCTCGGTGCCCTGCTCCTCGGCGCCAGCGGTTGCCAGACCGCCAAACCCACCGAAGACAGCATGCGCGAACGCGCCCAGACTGTTATCGGCCAACCCGTCACCAAGATCGGCAACATCCGCAATGACAGCACCCTGACCTACTACACCGCCTACACCGCCGCCGGCGAATACAACTGCGAGCTGCCCAGCGGCGCGATCATCGCGGTGGCCAGCATGGGCATCATGACGCCTCCGCTGTCTTGCCTGCCCAAAGGCGCTTCGCCGATTCCGTACCAGTAATCCGGCGCAGAAAAACCGTTCCAGTGCCTCTTCTCATCCGGTAAAGGATTCCGTTCGATCATGAAAACACTCATCGCCACCCTCAGCCTCGCGGCCGTCGTTCTCACCGGCTGCGCCACCCCCAAGCAATGGGAAGCCACCGGCGGCAGCAAGACCGACGGCGTTGTCCAGGTCTCCTATGAACTGGGCCAGTTCGAGAGCGGGCAAACTTCCGCCGCTCAAGGGTTGGCCACGGCTGAAGGCCGTTGCAAGGTCTGGGGCTACAAGAGCGCCGAAGTATCGGGCTCGGAGAAAAACATCTGCCGCACCATGGGTCAGTACAACTGCCTGCAAACCACCATCACGCAGGACTATCTGTGTAAGCGCTGACCACTTCGGTCTGCCGGTCGCGCAGCGCACGCAACGTCGCGCGCAGCTCGGCCGGGCGTACCGGCTTGGACAGAATGGCGATCTGGCGATCATGCAGGGCCGCCTGGATTTTTTCGATGTCATGCCCGGTGATGATCATGGCCGGCACCGCATAACCGCGCTGACGGCGAACTTCATCGATGCACTCGATGCCGGTGCTGTGGGAGCCGAGGTCATAGTCGGCAACGATGATGTCGCAGTCCGTGACCAGGCCCTGCCCGCTCAGCTCAGCCTGCACGACGCAGCCCCAACGCTCGAGCAACGCCGAAGTCGCCAGCAGAACGTTGCGATCATCCTCCACCAGACACACCTTCAGCCCCGTCAGCAAACCGATTTGCCGAGTCTCTTCACGATTGACCGGCACCTGCGGCGGCGCGAGTGGCAGTCCATGCAAGGTCACCGCCGTGCCATGCCCAAGCCGTGAGCGGATCGCGACATCAACACCGATCAACTGCCCCAGACGCCGGACAATCGACAGCCCCAGACCCACGCCTTCGACGTCCTTGTCGCGCAACTGGCGCACCCGATAAAACTCCTCGAACACCTTGGGCAAATGCTCTTCGGCGATGCCGTTACCGCGGTCATAGATCGCGATGGCCAACCCCGCGCCGCGCTTGCGCACACCGATCAGCACCGGCCGGTGCGCCCCGTATTTGAAGCAGTTGGAGAGCACGTTCTGCACCATGGTCGCGAGCAACGCCGGATCGGTGCGCACCCAGTGTTCGCAAGGCCGCAAGCGCAGTTCGACACCCGCCCAGCGTGCGGCTTCGGCGTTCTGGCGGATCAGATCCGCCAGCCATTCGCCCAGTTCAAGCGTCTGCAAGCGGGGCAGAATCCGCCCGTTATCGAGGGTGTAGAGATCGAGAATCGAGCGAAACAGCTGCGACACGTTGAGCAGCGAACGGTCGATGCTGTCCACCAGCCGCCGCTCCTCTTCGCCCAGTCGCGACTCGCGCAGGCATGCGGTAAACAACCCGATGGAATGGATAGGCTGACGCAGGTCATGACTGGCCTGAGCAAGGAAACGCGACTTCTCAAGGTTGGCGGCAACCGCTTCTTCAGATGCCTTGCGCGTACGCTCCAGCAGCAGGTGCGCATACACCGGAATCACCGTGCTGGTGATCATCAGCATCAACACCATGAACGGTTGCGCCTGCCAGTACGGCGTCAACCGATAGACCGCCAGCAGCGCCAGCAATGCCAACACCGTGGCGATCGCCAGGTAGCGCGAGCCGTAGCGCATGCCGTTGCCGAGGTTGACCCAGACCATGACAGCATAAATGGGCAACGCCGCCTCGCCGCCGACCACCAGCCCGAAACTGGTGCCGGTGTAATCGTGGAGCATGCCGAAAATCCGCCGCGCCGGATAATGTCCCGGCCAGCGCACGATGGCCTGGCGCAGCACGACGGAGGCCAGCAAAAACAGGGAAATGTAAGTGACCACCGGCAGATAGGTATCGAAGCGCTGGCCCGGCAGGAAACCGAGCACGGCCATGTAAACCAGCGCGATGCTGGCGATGATGATGCGCAGATTGGCCTGGTCAAGCTCGGTGTTCTTTTCGAACTTCATGGGGGAACGTCCTTGTGCAGCAGTCGTCATAAACGCACGAATCAACAGGCAATGCCTTCGCCCGATGCTAAGGTGCATGCCATGAGCAATGCAGACCCAGGGAGGGTTGCGCCATGGCGTGCCGAATCATCATAGCCGACGATCACCCGTTGTTTCGCGAAGCGTTGCTGCGCACCGTCCAGCGTCTGCTGCCCGAAGCCCTGATCGAAGAAGCTGGCGACCTCGACGCCGTGCTCGCCCTGCTGCCGGCCGGTGATGAGCCCGACACCTTGATCCTCGACCTGCGTTTTCCCGGCCTGACCTGTGTCAGCCAGCTCGCGGAACTGCGCCGACGTTTGCCGCGAACCACGCTGATCGTGGTGTCGATGGTCGATGACGAGGCGCTGATCGGCGACGTCATGGCGGCCGGCATCGATGGTTTCATCGGCAAGAACATCGCACCCGATGAGATGGGTCAGGCGATCCGGGCGATTCGTGAAGGTGAGGTACTGGTGAAATTCGCCCCGTCCGGCCTGCTGCCGCTGGACACCGGCACCGCCCTCACCCCGCGTCAGCAAGAGGTGCTGCGGCTGATCGCCCAAGGCAAGACCAACAAGGAAATCGCCCGTGAACTGGATATTTCGCCGTTCACGGTGCGGATTCATGTGTCGTCGTTGTTGCGGGTGCTCAACGTGCCGTCGCGGGCAGCGGCGGCGGTGAAATATTCCGGAGCCTTGTAGCCTGCCTCCAGTTCAGCCTTGCGGGTGGACGGTCAGTGCTACCAGTTTCACCACAATCGGCCGGACCACGAGAATGCACAGAAACGCCACGGGCATCGCCAGTTTGTAGGCGTGCAGCGTATTGCTAAGGTAATCGGCATCAATCCCGAAATTGGAGGCGGTGATTACCAGCGACATCAGAAACGCCATGATGATCGCCATGTACAACGCGAATATGTACGGCATGGCACGGGCCGACAGCTTGCGCGGGCTGAATACTGTGTTTCTTGGAGAGAGTCTCTGATTCATGTCAGTCCTTGTTGACCGAAGTGGATAGGCGCCGAGCACCCTAACAAGTCTGCCACCCCGTAACTAGACTGATTGCCGTGAGCACTTTATAAACAAAATCTTATGAATTTTCTTTGCCAGGATCCACGCATGAACCTCTTGGGTGCAATCGATTGTTTTATCAAAGTCGTTGAGGCGGGATCGATTGTCGGGGCCGCCAAAACCCTCGGGGTGAGTGCCGCCGCCGTCAGTCAGACCCTTGGTCGTCTTGAGAATCACCTCGACACACGCCTGCTGCAACGCACCACCCGCAGCATGGCGTTGACGGAGAGCGGTTCGGTGTATTTCGAGAAAGTAAAACGTATCGCGCTCGATCTGGAGTCCGCGCAGAGCGCCATCAGCCACGCGCAGACGCAACTCCAGGGACACTTGAGTATCGCCTCCACCGCCGGGTTCGGGCGCCATGTATTGGCCCCGGTCATTGCCGGTTTCGCCGAACGCTACCCGCAGTTGACGCTTGAGCTCTCGACGTCCGACCGCAAAATCAATCACCTCCACGAAGGTATCGACTTGAGTCTGCGCATTGAGCCGCAACTGGAAGACGGCATCATCGCGCGCAAGGTTGCGACGGTACCGTTCGTGATTTGCGCCAGCCCTGACTATCTGCAAAAGGCCGGTCGCCCGTCGACTCCGGCGGATCTTCAGCAACACGCCTGCCTGGCGTTTCGCTATCCGCTGGACGGACGGTTACTGCGCTGGTGGTTCGTTGAGCAGGGTCAGCGCTTTGAGGCTGGGATCAATGCGACCGCCATCAGCGACGATATCGACGCCCTGGCGCAAATGGCTGCTCATGGTGCCGGGATCACCCGACTGGCGGAATTCGTTGCCGCGCCCTATCTGGAGAGTGGTCAACTGGTCTCTTTATTCGAACCGGGCGGCTCGACCTTTGCCAGCGCCGCGCCGCTCGAGATCTATGCCTGTGTGCAGGAGCGCGCCGCCATGACTTCCAAGGTCAAGGCCTTCACCGAATTTTTGCAGGAGTTCCTGCATACCCGCTGGCCCGCTCGATGAGGATCAAGGATCAACCTGCGCCATCAGTTCAGGCACCGATTCCTGGCGTTTCGCATAGCGCTGCGCCAGCACTGCGCAGACCATCAGTTGAATCTGATGGAACAGCATCAGCGGCAGAATCAGCACGCCAATCGTGCTGCCGGCGAACAACACCTGCGCCATCGGCACACCGGTGGCCAGGCTCTTTTTCGAGCCGCAGAACAGAATGGTGATGCGGTCTTCCAGATTGAAACCGAACAGTTTGCCCAGCACTGTGGACGCCAGCAGCACAAGCGCCAGCAGGACGCAGCACGCCACGACCAGCCCCAGCAGTTCGATCACCGGAATCTGGTGCCAGATGCCCTCGTTCACCGCTTCGCTGAACGCACCGTAGACCACCAGCAGAATCGAGCCCTGATCGACGAACTTCAGCCAGTTCTTGTTGCGACCGACCCAGGCGCCGATCCAGCGACGGGCGATCTGACCGGCAATGAACGGCAGCAGCAGTTGCACACTGATTTTCACGATTGCGTCGAGGGTCGAGCCGCCGTCGCCGTGGACGTTCAGCAGCAGCGTCACCAGCAGCGGCGTGAGGAAAATCCCGAACAGGCTGGACGCCGCCGCGCTGCAGATCGCCGCCGGAATATTGCCCCGTGCCAGCGACGTGAAGGCAATCGCCGATTGCACCGTGGCCGGCAGCGCACACAGGTACAGCATGCCCATGTACAGCTGATCGCCGATCAGCGGCGACAACAGCGGTTTGAGCGTCAGACCCAGTAGCGGGAACAGGACGAAGGTCAGGCCGAACACCAGCAAATGCAGGCGCCAGTGGCCGGCGCCAGCGATGATCGATTCGCGAGACAGCTTGGCACCGTGCAGGAAAAACAGCAGTGCGATGGCGATGTTGGTCAGCCAGCCGAAACCGGTCGCGACCTGACCGCTGGCGGGCAGGAAGCTGGCCAGCAGCACCACACCGATCAGGGTCAGGGTGAAGTTGTCGGGCAAAAATCGTGGGCGCGTCATGGTTTGTTCATCCGGGGGTTGCCAGTACGTGGCAGCGACTCTAACGTGACTGGAAATTACCGACTAACGCCGAAGAAACCACAGATGCCGCCAAAAGGACACGACAAAAGCGTCAGACGCAGCATTCCCGGGCTGCCCAGCCTGCCGCGCCCGCTCTACGGACGCACCGAATCTCTGCCCAATCGCGCGTTGACCCGCCGCCACAGTCATCCGTGGGTGCAGTTGTCCTACGCGATCCAGGGCGTGCTTGAAGTACAGACCGCCGTCGGTCGTTTCGTCGCGCCGCCGGAGCGTGCGGTGTGGATTCCGGCGGGCATGCCGCATCGGGTATTCAGTTCGCCGCACACGGAAATGCGCAGCCTGTACATCGATTGCAGCGTCGCCAGTTGGGCACCGGAGCGTTGTCACGTGCTCGGCGTCAGTGATCTTTTGCGTGAGCTGATCCGGGCCTTCAGTCAGATACCTGTCGAATATGACCAGAGCGGCCCGCACGGGCGCCTGGCTCAGGTGATCCTCGATCAACTGGCCGAGGCGCCGCCCATCGATCTGATGCTGCCACTGCCGCAGGACAGTCGCTTGCGCCAGATCTATCAGAGCCTGGAGCAACATCCGGAACAGCAGACCACCCTGGCGCACTGGAGTGAAAAATTCGGCGTGACCGAGAAAACTCTGACTCGGCTGTTCCTGCGCGACACCGGTTTGACCTTCCGCACTTGGCGCCAGCGCCTGCGTTTGCTGGGTGCGCTGACACCGCTGGAACGCGGCGAACGCGTCACCGACGTGGCTTTGGCCTGTGGTTATGACTCGACGTCGGCGTTTATCGCGGCGTTTCGCCAACAGTTCGGCGAGACGCCGGGAGAGTTTTTCCGATGAAATTAACCGATATTTATCGACTTTATGCATGCCATTGGACAAATTTCAGGGTAGAGTTTCGCCCATCAAGAATCTTTGACATCTTTCGACGATAACAATGATCAACCACCCTTTAGCGAACCTGTCGGCGGTAACAGCATGATCGAAGTCACTGAAGTTTCCATTGCCCAATTGCGCGCGGCGCTCGAATCCGGCCAGACCACGGCGGTTGAACTGGTCCAGGCCTACCTGGCGCGCATCGACGCCTATGACGGCCCTGACACCGCCACTGCCCTGAACGCGGTGATCGTGCGTAACCCCGACGCACTGAAAGAAGCGCAAGCCTCGGACGCCCGTCGTGCCAAGGGCGAAACCCTCGGTCCGCTGGACGGCATCCCCTACACCGCCAAGGACAGCTATCTGGTCAAAGGCCTGACCGCCGCGTCCGGCAGTCCGGCCTTCGCCGATCTGGTGGCTCAGCGCGACGCGTTCACCATCGAGCGCCTGCGTGCGGGCGGCGCAATCTGCCTGGGCAAGACCAACATGCCGCCGATGGCCAATGGCGGGATGCAGCGTGGCGTCTATGGCCGCGCCGAAAGCCCGTACAACGCTGATTATCTGACCGCGCCGTTTGCTTCCGGCTCGTCGAACGGTGCCGGTACCGCGACCGCTGCCAGCTTCTCGGCATTCGGTCTGGCGGAAGAAACCTGGTCGAGCGGTCGCGGCCCGGCGTCGAACAACGGCCTGTGCGCCTACACGCCGTCGCGCGGGGTGATTTCGGTACGCGGCAACTGGCCGCTGACGCCGACCATGGACGTGGTGGTGCCCTACGCCCGTACCATGGCCGACCTGCTGGAAGTGCTCGACGTAGTCGTCGCCGAAGACACCGACACCCGTGGCGACCTGTGGCGCCTGCAACCCTGGGTTCCGATCCCGAGCGTCGCCTCGGTGCGCCCTGCTTCCTATCTTGAACTCGCCGTGAAAAGTGATGCACTGGCCGGCAAACGCCTGGGCGTGCCGCGCATGTACATCAACGCCGACCCTGAAGCCGGCACCAGCGACGAGCCGGGCATCGGCGGCCCGACCGGGCAACGCATCAACACCCGCGCTTCGGTGATCGATTTGTGGAAACAGGCGCGTCAGGCCCTCGAAGCCGCCGGCGCCGAAGTGATCGAAGTGGATTTCCCGCTGGTCTCCAACTGCGAAGGCGATCGTCCGGGTGCGCCGACCGTGTTCAATCGCGGCATCGTCTCCAAAGAGTTCATGCACCACGAACTGTGGGACCTGTCGGCCTGGGCCTTCGATGATTTCCTGCGCGCCAACGGCGACCCGAAACTCAACCGTTTGGCAGACGTCGACGGGCCGAAAATCTTCCCGCACGACCCGGGCACCCTGCCCAACCGTGAAGGCGACCTCGCTGCCGGCATGGACGAATACGTGCGCATGGCCCAGCGCGGCATCACGCCGTGGGATCAGATCCCGACCCTGCCGGACGGCCTGCGCGGCCTGGAGAAGACCCGCAGGCTCGACCTCGAAGACTGGATGGATCGCCTCGGCCTCGATGCCGTGCTGTTCCCGACCAACGCCGACGTGGGCCCGGCCGACGCCGACGTCAACCCGGCCTCGGCGGACATCGCCTGGAGCAACGGCATCTGGGTCGCCAACGGCAACCTCGCAATCCGCCACCTCGGCGTGCCGACCGTCACCGTGCCGATGGGCGTGATGGCCGACATCGGCATGCCGGTGGGATTGACGTTTGCCGGTCGCGCCTATGACGACTCGACGTTGCTGCGTCTGGCAGCGGCGTTTGAGGCGACCGGTTCCAGGCGTCTGGTGCCACCACGCACGCCACCACTGGCGACAGGCAAGTAAATGCAAAACGGCGGGATCAATTGATCCCGCCGTTTTTTTATCGCTCTGCCAACTCTTCCAGTAAATCCGCCGAAGGCACAAAGAACAGACTGCCGGTGACCGCCGTGCTGAAGTCCAGCAACCGGTCGTAGTTGCCCGGCGGCTTGCCGACAAACATGTTCTCCAGCATCTGTTCCAGCGGGTCCGGCGAACGCGCGTAGCCAATGAAATAAGTGCCGAACTCCCCCGCGCCGGGCCGGCCGAACGGCATATTGTCGCGCAGGATTTTCACCTCTTCGCCGTCCTTGGTGATGGTCGTCAGCGCGCTGTGGGAATTGCTCGGTTTGACCGAATCATCCAGTTCGATATCGGACAGTTTGGTGCGCCCGATCACCCGTTCCTGAGCTTCGACCGGCAACTCATTCCATGCCTTCATGTTGTGCAGATACTTCTGCACCAGCACGTAACTGCCACCACTAAACACCTGATCTTCATCGCCCACGAGGGTGAAATGCTCGGCCTTTCGGCCGACCGGATTTTCCGTGCCGTCGACAAAACCGATGATGCTGCGCATGTCGAAATAGCGGAAACCCTGCACCTCGTCGGTCACCGTCACGGCGCCATCCAGCGCCGACAGCAACTGCGTCGCCAGCTCGAAACACAGATCCATCTGATCGGCACGAATGTGCAGCAACAGATCGCCAGGAGTGGAAACAGCGCGGCGCCCTTCCACACCGAACTCGCGAAAGTCATGCAAGGACGCCGGGCGCGGACTGCCGAACAGGCGATCCCAGGCGCTGGACGAAAAACCACAGACGCAGGATAGGTTGCCCGAAGGAACGCGCTTGCCAACCGAGCGCGTCAGCCCTGCGATATCGGCGCACCAGCCGCGGACTTTTTCGGCGGCTTCGGCCTCGGCGTTTAGGGTCGCCACGATGAATATGGCAGCGCTGGTGATCGGGCTGCAGACGGCTTGAGGATCTGGCGTGTCGATGATCGTAGCTCCCAAAGTGGTGGACTGACTCGACAGCGAGGTTAGCAAAGAAGTGCTGAATGAAGTATTACCCGCGCTCTGCCCGTGTCGACCGACACTTCGTTATTCACGAACAATACCCACGAAATAAACGATTTTTCTTTGCCGGAAGGCTCCTACTAGCATGGCCCCGTCTACCCCGAAAAACATAAAGACAGGGAGAACGGCATGCACCCCATCAACATCGGCGAACCCTGGATGTGGGTCGCCTTCATCGTTTTTGTCCTCGCCATGCTGGCCGTCGACCTGTTCGTCTTCGGTGGGCGCAAGGCGCATCGGGTTTCGGTACGGGAAGCCTCATCCTGGGTGATCGCCTGGTGCATGCTGGCGATGGCCTTCGCCGGGTTGCTCTGGTGGTATCTCAACGGCGAATTCGGGCCCGAAATCGCCAAGGTCAAGACCCTGGAATTCCTCACCGGTTACCTGATCGAGCAGTCGCTTTCGATCGACAACATGTTCGTCTTCGTGATGATCTTCAGCTACTTCGCCGTGCCGCCGGAGTTGCAGCGCCGGGTGCTGCTGTACGGCGTGCTCGGGGCGATCGTGATGCGCGCAGCGATGATCTTTGCCGGCGTATGGCTGGTATCGCAGTTCACCTGGCTGCTGTATGTGTTCGGCGTGTTCCTGATCATCACCGGGATCAAGATGCTGGTGTTCGCCGAGCAGCAACCGGACCTCGATAACAACCCGCTCCTGCGCTGGGTGCGCGGGCATCTGCGGATCACCAACGGCTTTCACGGCGAGCGTTTTTTCGTGCTGCAGAACGGTGTGCGCTGGGCCACGCCGATGTTTCTGGTATTGGTGCTGATCGAGGCCAGCGACCTGATGTTCGCGGTCGACAGCATCCCGGCGATTTTCGCGGTGACCACCGATCCTTTCATCATTTTCACCTCGAACATCTTCGCGATCATGGGGCTGCGGGCACTGTACTTTTTGCTGGCGGACATGGCCGACCGTTTTCATCTGCTCAAGTATGGGCTGGCGCTGGTGCTGGTGTTCATCGGCGGGAAAATGACGGTGATGCCGTGGTTTCACATGCCGGTGGAGTGGTCGCTGGCGATTGTTGGCGGGCTAATTCTGGCGTCGGTGGTGCTGAGTCTGATCCTGACGAAGGACAAGTCGCCTGAAGAAAGTCAGGCGAAATAACGGCCGAGGGAGCGAACGGATTCGCTCCCTCGGCTTTGAGCTTATTTATCCGACTTGATACTGGTCCACACCCGGGTCCGCACCCGCTCCAGTTTCTGCGGCAACGGCTGCACCACGTAAAGTTTCTTCAGCGCTTCGCTGGTCGGTGTCAGGTTCGGATTGCCGGTGATTTCCTTGTTGATCAGCGGCAGCGAATCCTTGTTGGCATTCGGGTAGCCGAGGAAGTCGCTGATCGAAGCGATGACCTTCGGATCGAGCAGGGTGTTGAGGAACTCGTGGGCCTCTTCGACGTTCTTCGCGCTCTTCGGAATGGCGAAGGTGTCGAACCAGATCGGCGCGCCTTCCTTCGGCAGGCGCCAGTCGACCACCACGCCGTTGCCCGCCTCTTTGGCGCGGTTGCCGAACTGGTAGAAGCTGCCGGAGTAACCGATGGCCACGCAGATGTCGCCGTTGGCGATGTCGGTCATGTACTTGGCCGAGTTGAAGTAGGTGACGTAAGGGCGAACCTTGAGCATCAGGTCCTTAGCTTTCTCATAGTCGGCCGGGTTCTGGCTGTTCGGGTCCAGGCCCAGGTAATGCAGGGCCAGCGGCAGGATTTCCGATGGCGAATCGAGCATCGCCACGCCACATGATTTCAGCTTCTCCATGTTCTCCGGTTTAAACACCAGATCCCAACTGTCTACTGGCGCATTCTCGCCGAGCGCCGCCTTGACCTTGGCCGGGTTGAAACCGATCAGCACCGTGCCGACCATGTAGGGCACGCCGTACTGGTTGCCGGGGTCGTTGGCGTCGAGCAGCTTGAGCAGCGCCGGGTCCTGGTGACTCCAGTTCGGCAACTTGGACTTGTCGAGTTTCTGGAACACGCCGGCCTTGATCTGGGTATCGAGGAACTGGTTCGACGGCACCACCAGGTCATAGCCGGAGTTGCCGGTCAGCAGTTTGGCTTCGAGGGATTCGTTGGTGTCGAAGGTGTCCCAGGTCACTTTGATGTTGCTTTTGGCGGCGAAATCCTTGGGCACCGACGGCAGGATGTAATCCGCCCAGTTGTACACCCGCAGTTCGCGCTGTTCGGCCTGTACGGCGCTGACCAGCAGCGTCAGCCCGCAAACAGTAGCGCCCAGAATGCGTTTCATCGTGACCATGTTGTGTTTCCCCGAATGCAGCGTGAGTCGATGGTTTTTATGTTCTGTACACGGCAGCGGCTTGCAAATCAGCCAAGGGCAAGGAAGGTGCAGCATTTTGTTGTGGCTTCGATTCTTGCTGACAGCGTAGACGCGGCACAGTAGCCCGTTGGCCAAAAGGGGATCGAAACGGCCAATTTGCATGACCGCCGGGATGCGGAAACAACAATGCCCGACGAAGTGCCGGGCATTGTTTGAGCAGCCTGCGAAGGATCAGTCGGTAAAACCCAACCGCGCCGCCCTGCTCTGCTGGGTCTGTCCACGGGTCGCCAGGCAGTAATACAGCGGGCATGTCACGATCAGGCCGACCAGCCACGACAGGTCAGCACCGTCCACCAGATTGGCGTACGGCCCGACGTACAGCGACGTGTTGGCGAATGGCAGCTGCACGATGATGCCGATGAAGTAGGCAATGATCGCGTGCAGGTTGAAGCGCCCATAAATGCCGCCATCAGCGCGGAAGATCGAGGCGATGTCATAGCTGCCGCGCTTGATCAGGTAGAAGTCGATCAGGTTGATCGACGCCCACGGCACCAGCACCAGCAGCAACGCCAGAATTAATCCGATGAATTCGGAAATGAAATCCGCCGACGCGCCCAGCGCTACAACGCAGCATCCCGCCAGCACCACGCTCGACAGGATCACCCGCACCTTGATGCTCGGCGTCCACTGGCTGGCGAAGGTCTGGATCGAGGTGATGATCGACAGTACCGCGCCATACAGATTCAGCGCGTTATGGCTGATGATGTTGAGCAGGAACAGCACCATCAGAATTGGCCCCAGCCAACCGGTGGACTGCTTGACCGCCGCCATCGCCTCGGTGCCTTCCGGGGTCGCCAACACCGCCACCGTGCCGAAGGTGAACGACAGAATCGTGCCCAGCGTGGCGCCCAGATAAGTCGCGATAAACGGCTTGCCGATACCGATGTCCGCCGGCAGGTAACGGGAATAGTCGGAGACGTACGGCGAGAAACTGATCTGCCAGATGATCCCCAGCGACACTGTCGCCAGCCATCCCGAGAGATTGAAGCTGCCACGGGTAAAGAAGTCTGCCGGCAACTCATGGGCAAAGATGTAGATGAACCCCGCCAGCAGCGCGCTGCCCATCACCCAGGTGCCAATACGGTTGAGCGTGTGGATGAAGTTGTAGCCGATCACGCCAATGGCCGTGGCGCTGAGGGCGCCGATCAAGATGCTCAACGGCGCCGGCACCGACGGCGCGATGCCGACGATGGATTTGCCGGCCAGCACGATGTTGGAAATGAAGAAGCCGATATAGATGATCGCCGCGAAGAACACGATCAACAGCGCACCGTAACGCCCGAACTGACCACGACTCTGCACCATTTGCGGAATGCCCATGCGCGGGCCTTGCGCCGACGCCAGGGCGATCACCACGCCGCCGATCATGTGCCCCAGCGCAATCGCCAGCAGCCCCCAGAACAGGTCGAGATGAAACACCTGAACCACCATGGCGCCGGTGACGATGGGCAGTGGCGCAATGTTGGTGCTGAACCAAAGGGTGAAAAGGTCGCGGGCCTTCCCGTGGCGTTCCGCGAGTGGGACGTAGTCGACCGTGTGATTCTCGATCAACGGATCTTGCCGGGACATCTGGGACATAAAAATGAACTCGATTGGGTCTGTTCTTATCGTTGTATGAAGCCAAACCGGGGGGGCTTCTTGGCCGCCCCTCAGATGCAGACCATATTATGGTATTCCAACATTTTCACAAGACTGATCCGCTGTTTGCGACGGCATCTGATCCGGCATCCTCCCTGATAGCAAGCGCCCGCGGCTAGAGCAAAGCCCCGTAAATGCTGAGTTTCCGACGGATGAACCACGTTTATCGTTTCACCAAAAAAGCGCTTGCAATCGATGTATTACGGTATACCATCAGACCCATAAACACATAAAAACACGCTTCACCGCACTCGAGGATTGACCAATGATCGATGCTGCCGTCTACAAACAAGTCATGGGCTCGTTCCCGTCCGGCGTTACCGTCATCACCACCCTGGATGACGACGGCCAGATCGTCGGCCTGACCGCCAGCGCTTTCAGTTCGCTGTCGATGGATCCGGCCCTGGTGCTGTTCTGCCCCAACTACAGTTCCGACTCCTATCCCGTCCTGATCAAGAACAAACGCTTTGCCATTCACGTGTTGTCCGGCGGCCAGCAGAGCGAAGCCTACGCGTTCGCCCGCAAAGGCAAGGACAAGGCGCAGGGCATCGAGTGGACGCTGAGCGAACTGGGCAACCCGATCCTGGCCAACGCGACAGCTATCATCGAATGTGAGCTGTGGCGCGAATACGAAGGCGGCGACCACGCGATCATGGTCGGCGCGGTGAAAAACCTCATCGTCCCTCAGCAGGACGCCGGCCCGCTGGTGTATTGCCACGGCAAGATGGGCGCCCTGCCCGCCTTCGCCTGATCCGCACGATTGCACTTAAACAGGCCGGCAAGCGACCGGCCGACTCCCAAGAGATTCGAGGTAGCGTCATGAAATTTTCCCTGTTCGTACACATGGAGCGCTGGGACGAAAGCGTCAGCCACCGTCAACTGTTCGAAGACCTGACCGAACTGACGTTGATGGCCGAGGCCGGCGGTTTCAGCACCGTGTGGATCGGCGAACACCACGCCATGGAATACACCATCTCGCCGAGCCCGATGCCGCTGCTGGCCTACCTCGCGGCCAAGACCACCACCATTCACCTGGGCGCTGGCACCATCATCGCGCCGTTCTGGCACCCGCTGCGGGTCGCCGGTGAATGCGCATTGCTCGACGTGATCAGCAACGGCCGGATGGAAGTAGGCCTGGCGCGCGGCGCCTATCAGGTGGAGTTCGATCGCATGGCCGGCGGTATGCCCGCCTCCAGCGGCGGTCAGGCGCTACGGGAAATGGTCCCGGTGGTGCGCGCGCTGTGGCAAGGCGACTACGCCCACAACGGCGAGATCTGGAAATTCCCCACCTCCACCAGCGTGCCGAAACCGATCCAAAAGCCGAACCCGCCGATGTGGATCGCCGCCCGCGACCCGGACTCGCACAACTTCGCCGTGGCCAACGGCTGCAACGTAATGGTCACGCCATTGATGAAGGGCGACGAAGAAGTCCTAGACCTGAAGAACAAGTTCCAGACTGCGCTGGACAACAATCCGGATGTACCGCGTCCGCAATTGATGGTGCTGCGTCATACCCACGTGCATTCAGTGGATGACCCGGAAGGCTGGAAGGTTGGCGCGAAAGCCATCTCACGTTTCTATCGCACGTTCGATGCGTGGTTCGGCAACAAGGAAGTGCCGGTGAACGGCTTCCTGGCACCAAGTCCGGAAGAGAAGTTTGCCGGGCGGCCGGAGTTTGAACTGGAGAGCCTGCACAAGACCGCCATGATCGGCACGCCGGAAGAGATAATTCCGCGGATCAAGTACTACCAGGAACTTGGAGTGGATGAGTTCAGTTTCTGGTGCGACAACAGTTTGCCGCATGCGGAGAAGAAGAAGTCGCTGGAGTTGTTTATCAAGCATGTGGTGCCGGCGTTCAGATAGACCTGCCGCCCGGCATACAAAAACGCCCCGAGATGTTCGGGGCGTTTTCGTATGCGGTTCAGCTCAGGGATGGAGACAACGATGACTCTGCCGGATCAGTCGCTAATACTGGTAATCCAGAAAGAAAAATACGGCGTATAGAAAGAAGGCAAAGGCTGCCAACGCAGCACGCCACTCGGGATCTGCATCTCTTCCCAACCCACCCGGGGCAATGGAAATGCTCGCACCGCAGAAGTAGCAATAGACCCCCTGCGCAAACCACAGCTGAACCGCGAGCACAGTGAAAAAACGTCCCCAACTGCCATTGAACTGAAAATAACCATTTATGAGTGCCGCCGCCAACAAGGCAACACCTACACCGTGGCGATATTTGAAAAGCGCTGCAAATACGGAATTTGGGGGTTTACACATCAACCGCTCCATTAGCAGGATCGTGCCTGGGGTCTCGTTCCCAATAATGATGAAGAAAAGAACCGCCTCTTTTCATCTTTCCTTTCAAACCCTATAACCCGCGGACCTCATCAGAGCAAGCACGGTCACATCAAATTGTTTGTCAGACATTCCTCTAATTGATCTGACGCTTTTCCAATGCCATATCGCAGGCAGAACCTTACTGTCCAAGCGATCAAATCTCGTCAGGAAAACATTAGCTAATTCATACTTATCCATACCGGGATCAGCCTCTAGCACCCTATTTAATACCGTGCTTGGCAGTTTTCCCTCCAAAATTTCCATTAAAAATTTTGCAGTTTCCGAGGGTGACATATGCATTCCCATCAAATGCTAAAAGCATGAAACAAAATGTTTTCAAAACAAGAGTAGCATATTTATTAAATAGAATACTCCCTCCCAAGCTAGACCGCCATCAGCTTTGGCTCAGGGGTCTAAAATCATCATTTGACATGTTTTTACTTTTCAATAAAGACACGACAAAACCCGAATCGGAAGCCATAAAGAATTCCAAAGCATCATAAACTTTCCAACGATGCACCTCTGGATGATCAATTATCGAGAAAACATACTGCTTTAGTGGCGCCACGTATTAACATAAAAAGAGGACAGGTTTATTAAATCAAATAAATCAGCACTCTTTTGATTTCTTCCTCTTTTGTTTTTATTAAGACAACTCAAACGCCGAACGAACATATTCAGTGAGACCGACCAAATCCTCGTACGCGGCCGGACCCAGTGCAGGCTCATGAATCGACAAATAGACGGCAGCAGTCAGATTTGATTTTGAAGCAAAATCACTTACTTCCCAGAGCCTGGTGGGGGCTATCATCCAGTTAGTTCCAGGCAAACCTTCGCGTGCATTACCAACAAGCGACCACGATATCTTTCCCTTGTAGTCCTCCACCGTACTCCGCAACTTTTCAATATCACTCTCTCTGATATCTCTGAATCTGAAAGCAATGAATGGAAGAAAAGCAGAATGGTCCTCCCTCTGCATCTTACTACCCACCATCACATCCGGATAACGCTGCCGATACTTACGCCACTCCAAATCACCGATATCAGCAATAACATTCAAAAGGCGACCTTCATCATTTTCAATCTTCATAACTCAAAGACCTTTTAAATTATCTGAAATCTTAACACCCTCAGGATTCATCCCCTTGATGTGCTGTTCCCAATCACATTTTGGAATCGGATTTGAAGACAGGCGCGGATCGTATACATAGCGAAAAGCGGTCAGATTTATTTGATTAAATAGTTCTGACAACTTTCTGCCCTCTTTTCTGCCCTTTATTGACCTAGACCGCCATTAGCTTTGACTCAGAGGGCTAAAATCATCAATAGACATATTTTTACTTTCAATAAAGACACGACAAACTCCGAATCGAAAGTCATAAAAAACTCCAGAGCATCATAAATTCTCCAACGATGCACATCTGGATGATCAATTATCGACAAAAACAAAAGGGGACAAAACAAAAGGGGACACCCATTAGCCGGTCTCAAGTCAAGGTTAAAAGCCACCGCGCCCTGCAGTTTTCAACTGCAGGGTTTGCTCTCCAACTCAACCTGATCGGTTGAA
>NZ_POHV01000287.1:0-241 GCF_002884345.1 Pseudomonas sp. GW456-12-10-14-LB2 | reverse complement strand
CGAAGATTCGGTGCTGGGCCTTCCTTTTTATCTGATGGAGCCCGTCCGAGGCATCATTCTTCGTCGCGATCCGCCCCCCGGCCTTCCCTTCCCGCCGGAGACCGCGTGCAGACTCTGCGAGACATTTGTGGAGCAACTCGCCCGGCTTCACGGCATCGATTACGCCGCGGCTGGCCTGGCCGAATTGGGCAAGCCACAAGGCTACCTGGAACGCCAGGTGCGCGGCTGGATCGAACGCTAC
>NZ_POHV01000286.1:0-242 GCF_002884345.1 Pseudomonas sp. GW456-12-10-14-LB2 | reverse complement strand
CCACAAGGACTGGCTCGAGAAGCCGCAGTCCGGCGAGACCATGGTGACTTACGATCTCACCGGGGACGTCACCGCGCCCCCGCCAAAAAGGAGCGAATAAGATGGGTACTCTCTCAGGCAAGAACGCCGTTGTGACCGGTTCGACCAGCGGCATCGGGCTCGCCTATGCGCGCGGCTTTGCCGCCGCCGGCGCCAATGTCGTCATCAACGGCTTCGGTTCGCCGGAGGACATCGAGAAGGAG
>NZ_POHV01000285.1:0-242 GCF_002884345.1 Pseudomonas sp. GW456-12-10-14-LB2 | reverse complement strand
CCTTCGATCGCCTGCTCTTGTAGGTGTTCCAGCGCCGCGAACAAACGACCGAGACGATATGCCTCGCTCGTACTTTTCTCATCCAAAGCCATCGGAGCACCATCCCTTCCATAAAATCGCGCATCACGTTCGAGCACCCCGCGAATGACGGCGGCGTGCCAGCCGGAGCCCGCATCGTCGCCCGCGCGCAGCCGCATCAGCGCGGTCGCCAGCAGCGTCTGCGGATAGCGTCCGCCGGAAAG
>NZ_POHV01000284.1:0-243 GCF_002884345.1 Pseudomonas sp. GW456-12-10-14-LB2 | reverse complement strand
GAGCCAGAGTTTTTTCGTCAAACGTCCCATTCTTAATCCCCCATTGGCCGCAAGGTCTGCGTGCAGCGGATAGGGGGCGGAGCGCCAGGGGTAGACTCAATGCAGTGGAGTTAAATTGCCGACCGTCTAGGCCGTTTTTCAATCACATTGCCTACGTGGCGCGCAGAAAAGTCCAAGCTTTGAGCATAACTCATCTGCGCACGACGAACTGTTCGGCTTTTCTCGATCGTATAGTACAAACGG
>NZ_POHV01000283.1:0-243 GCF_002884345.1 Pseudomonas sp. GW456-12-10-14-LB2 | reverse complement strand
CAAGAACGGCACCGACGGCAATGTGCGGATCGCGGCGGACGCGGTGAAGTCGGCCTCGCATCCGCATCATTTTATGGCGGTGACCAAGCTCGGCCGCTCTGCGATCGCCTCGACTGCGGGCAATGAGGACTGCCACATCATCCTGCGCGGCGGAACCAAGCCGAATTACGACGCGGCGAGCGTCGCTGCGGCCTGCAACGACCTGGCGAAGTCCGGCGTCGCCCCGCTGGTGATGGTGGATGC
>NZ_POHV01000282.1:0-244 GCF_002884345.1 Pseudomonas sp. GW456-12-10-14-LB2 | reverse complement strand
AAGTCGTAACAAGGTAGCCGTAGGGGAACCTGCGGCTGGATCACCTCCTTAATCGACGACATCAGCTGCTCCATAAGTTCCCACACGAATTGCTTGATTCATTGAAGAAGACGATAGAAGCAGCTTTAAGCTCCAAGCTGATAGCTCACAGCTAGCAGTTACAAGCTCGAAATTGGGTCTGTAGCTCAGTTGGTTAGAGCGCACCCCTGATAAGGGTGAGGTCGGCAGTTCGAATCTGCCCAGA
>NZ_POHV01000281.1:0-244 GCF_002884345.1 Pseudomonas sp. GW456-12-10-14-LB2 | reverse complement strand
GTCCAGAAACCGTGGACGAACAAATGCATCAGCGTGGTCGCGGCATAGGCCAGCAGCATGTAGCGAATGAACGGCTGCAGGCCGAATTGCTGGCGATATTTCACGAGCAGCAAATTCGCGGTGACGTTGGTCATGTAATAGGCCGCCGTCAGCCACGCGCTCTCATTGGTGTTGAGCCCGAGCGTGCCTTGCGCGAAGTTGAGGTTGACCTGGACCAGCGCATTGCCAAGGCCGCCGGTAATGC
>NZ_POHV01000280.1:0-244 GCF_002884345.1 Pseudomonas sp. GW456-12-10-14-LB2 | reverse complement strand
GTGGTCGGGCGACGCCTTGGATGTTGTAGCGCGGGCGATCACCAGCGCGCGCGTCGGCGGGGCGTTCTGGTCGCCGATTCCGACGGAAGAAATGTTCGGAACGGTGATCAGAGCATCCAGCGCACCGGACGCCCGCCATCGTCTTGGCCAGTGGCGCGATCGGTTCGACGGGCCAATGCTCCTGTCCGTACCAGGGCCTCGATCACGGCACCTGAAGAAGATCGACGACAAAACCGCCTTGCTG
>NZ_POHV01000279.1:0-245 GCF_002884345.1 Pseudomonas sp. GW456-12-10-14-LB2 | reverse complement strand
GCGCCAGCACGGCCTGCGCGGCAAAGCCGACGGTGAAGGCGATCGTGCGGAACACCGGGATGCCGAGCGCATAGACGATCAGGTGCGCGACGCGCGCCCAGAAATAGACCACGCAGGCGAGCACCGTCCATTTCGAGGAATAGTCGATCGCATTCAGGATCAGCACCAGCGGCGCGAACAGCACGAGGTTCTCGACCGCATTGTCATGCGCGAACATCAACCGGTTGGCCCATTCGGCATGCGGC
>NZ_POHV01000278.1:0-245 GCF_002884345.1 Pseudomonas sp. GW456-12-10-14-LB2 | reverse complement strand
ACGCTAAGCAGATTCGTCCAAAATAAAATGCGACGCATCGACAGACGGCGAGGTTTTCTCAGCAAAGACGCTGATTGTCCTAGCGCGCTTGAAGGACTTTAGAACTAAACAGGAACACCAAAGTATTCGCACCGGCGCCGCCGATTGGCTTCAGACGCCCGCCTCAGAGATTGGCGCGCAGCCAGCTGGCCACCTTGACGATGGGACTGGCGTTGGGGTCCACCGGCGCCCGCTCGGCCTTGGCG